>CAMDRO010000025.1 GCA_945906795.1 Spirosoma fluviale | reverse complement strand
TAAATATAAAAAATATGTATCCAGAACATTTAGTACATCCTATGCGGATGGATATTGTCGAAGGTGGTTTCAAAGAGCTAAGTTCTGCTGCTGAAGTGGAAAATACGATGGCGCAGCCAGGAACTACTTTATTGTTTATCAACTCAGTTTGTGGTTGTTCGGCTAGAACAGCTAGACCAGGTGTCAAAGAGGCAGTAGCTGCTTCCACTAAAAAGCCGGCTCATTTAGTGACTGTTTTTGCGGGTGTGGACCAAGAAGCTACCCAAAAAGCGCGTGAATACACCTTGCCCTATCCTCCATCGTCACCTTCGATTGCCTTATTTAAAGATGGTGAATTAGTTCATTTTGTGGAACGTCACCACATCGAGGGTCGTTCAGCTGAAATGATTGCAGGGCATTTGGAAGGTGTTTTTGAGGAGTTTTGCTAAAAAAATAATATAAAAAAAGGAGCTAGTTCGCTAGCTCCTTTTTTTATGCTCACTATTTAAACTTATTGCTTCGGTGCTCCGCCTACTGCACCTGATTCAGATGTCGTATTATTGGCTTTTTCAGCCATTTTTTTGGCAGCACCTTCGTAATCACCTGCTTTGACAAATGACATTTTTAGTAAGTCAATGGACTTACGAGATGCTTGTAGAATTTGCTCAGGTGTTAGCGATTTCACTTTATTTTCTAAATCATCCGCCCATTTCATGTTGCGGTTCAAATATAGATTTGAATTTAAGGTGGAACTTAATCCACTGTCTTGAGAGCGACCTACGGCTCTGGCTTGAACCCATGATTTTTTGGCTTCGTCGATTTCTTTTTGCGTAAAACCTTCCTTTAAAACTTTCTCAATTTCCTCTTTGAAGGCAGCTTCTAATTTGGCCAAATTCTCTGGCGCATAAATCGCATAACCTACAAATGCGCCTGATTGATCTAAGGGGCTTGCTGCAAATTGAGATCCTACTCCATAGGATAAGCCATCCTTTTGGCGAATGCGATTCATCAATCGAGAGCTTAATCCTGATCCACCACCTAGCATGTAATTGCTTAATTCTAAAGCAGCAAAATCTGGATCACTATCCGATATTTTAATGGGTTGATATGCTAAAAAGAATGCATTTGCTTTATCTGGCGTTTCAATCGATTTCACTTGAGCTTTGATGTCTTTAAAGACTTCAGGAATTCTTGTAAAAGGCTTTGGTGATTTCCAATCCGCAAATTCAGCTTTGATAACTGCTTTTAACTCGGCCTCATCGAAATCTCCAACCGCAGAGAAAGTGGCATTAGAAGCTCCATAAAATTCTTTGTAAAAAGCTATGGACTGTTCTAATTTAACGCTTGAATAATTAGTGGTCTGTTCTACCATGGTTGGTTGGTAGCGTACATCGTTTTTAGGATAATGTCCACTTCTCAATTGGCCCAATGCCTCACTGGCTTTGGCTGTGGGCTCACTTTTTTGCGATTCAATTTGGGTTAAATTTTCTTGCTTTAACTTTTCAAATTCCTCTGCTGGGAAGATAGGTTGCTTTAACGCCTCGGCCACTAATTTTAGGGCTGGAATTAAATTATCTTTGGTAGTTTCAATGGATACGTTGGCCTGAGTGGGTCCACCAGAGATGGAAACACGTGCCTTTAATTTATCCAATTCATCTTGAAATTGTTGGCGTGTGTGTTTTGCCGTACCTTTTGTCAACATATCAGCAGCCAAATCAGCGGCCGTAACGGTGCCCAACAAAGATTTTTCATCTCCAAAACGAAGGGTCATTTTTGCATAAACGGAATTCCCTCTTGTTTTTTTAGCTAATAAAGCCAATTTAATTCCGGCTATATTTTCCACTTTAGTCCTTGCATCGATATTGGTAGGCGAGGTATCAAAGGCTTCTCCTTCTGAAACAGCGGCTTTTCCTTTGAAATCTTTTAGTATTTCAGCTACTTCTTTTGCCTCAGGAATTTCGGTACGATCTGGTTTTTCTGTAGGGTAGAATACTCCAGAAGTACGATTGGATGATTTGAAATAGGCTGCTGCAACTCGTTCGATGTCGGCAGGAGTAATTTTTTCCAATTGGTTTCTGGTATGAAATAATAATCGCCAATCTCCTTGGGCAATGTATTCTGACATACCAATTCCCACGCGTTGGGCATTGTTTAATAGTAGTTCAATATTTTTGATTCCTTTGGTCTTTATGCGGTCAACTTCCTCTTTGGTAGGGGGTGTTTTCGCAAAATTCTCAATGGTTTCAATCATAATTTTTTTCACTGAATCCAATGATTTTTCCTTTAAAACTTCAGCCGCAAAGTAAACTAGCCCCGGTTCTTTTAGTTGGAAAGTCATGCCAAACTGACTTGATGCCTTTTTTGTATCAATTAATGCTTTGTATAAACGACCCGATGGAGCGTCTGTTAAAAGGTCTGCCATTACATCCACAGCTATGTAATCTGGATGTAAGCCGGAAGGGATATGATAAGCCATACCTACTACCTGAACATCACCTACACGCTTTAATGTTACTTCTCTTTCGCCATCTTGCGTAGGTTCAGCTGTAAATGTTTTTGTTAGTTCACGCTTCGGACGCGGAATTAGGCCAAATTTTTGGTTAACTAATTGCAAGGTTTTGATGGGATCAAATTTTCCTGCGATCAATAATACCGCATTATCGGGTTGGTAATATTTGCGATAATAAGCTTGAAGATTCTCGATAGGTACTTTTTCGATATCTGAACGGGCACCTATAGTTGAGTTACCGTAATTATGCCATAAAAAAGCGGTCGAAACAATTCGGTCCATTAGTACGCTTCCTGGATCATTTTCACCCATTTCAAATTCATTACGAACAACAGTCATTTCGGTTTCTAATTCGCTCTTTGCAATACGGGAATTGATCATACGATCGGCTTCCATGTCTAAGGCCCAATCTAAATTTTCATCGGTCGAAGCAAAAGTTTCGAAGTAATTGGTACGATCTAACCAAGTCGTTCCATTAAAATCAGCTCCATGATCTGAAATTTCTTTGGCTACATCCTTATGTTTTTCTTTGGTTCCCTTGAAAACCATATGTTCTAATAAGTGAGACATTCCTGTTTCTCCGTAGCCTTCATGGCGAGAACCCACTAAATAGGTGATGTTGACGGTGATGGTTTGCTTAGATGGATCTGGAAATAACAGAACCTTAAGCCCATTGGCTAATTTATATTCCGTAATTCCTTCTGCTGAAGTTATTTTTTCTGGAATAGCTAAGGAAACTGCAGGTGCAGTCGCTACTACAGATTGTTTTGTCGTCGCTTTATTGGCCACAGGTTTTTGTTGGGCTAAAAGCAGGGCCGCTGAACTGACCCAAATTAAACCAGAAAGGATTATTTTTTTCATCATTGTTGATTGAATGTTAATTAAATTTAAAAATTAAATTAGAAAGAAAAATAAATGTATAGATTGATATTGGGATGGGTGGAAAAATGAATCCACGACAGGGTTTATTTTTTGTATTGTTGGATTAGTTTAAAGATTGCTTTTTGGGTTTCCAAATTAGGAAAATACTCAAACATGATAACATGTTGGTCATAGTCTAAGATAAGTCCTGATTCTAAAAAGTGAAAGGCTTCTTTAAATTGGCCTGCTTTGATTAAGAAAATGGCTGATCGATAATAGAAATCTGCTTCTTCGGGTAATTCATCGATGGCAGATAACATGATGTCGGCGGATTTTTCAAAATCTTCTAGGTCATAGTGTAATTGAGCCCATTTAACCCAAGTAGGCGCAAAGAACGAGTCTAATTCGATGGATTTTTGAAAGGCTTCATCTGCCGAAGCGGTATTTCCTAAATAGGCTTCTACATCCGCTAATCCGGTCCAATAGAGTGGATTGGATTCATTTAATTTGATGGCTTTTTTCAAAAAATGCAAGGATTCAAACCATTTATCCAGCTCAGTGAGGCAAACGGCTAATCCATAATAACCTTCATCCCACAGGGGGTCCAACTTCACCGCGTCTTTATAATAGGATAATGCGGCGTCAAATTTCTTTTGTCTTTCTAAGCTTGCGCCGAGGCAACAAAATAATTCCGGATTGGGGTCGTCCAAATTTAGGCAAGCGGTATAAGATTCTTCCGCTTTTTCATAATCCATTAGGTTCATGTAAGTATTTCCTAAATTAAATAAGGAGGAAGCAAATGTAGGTTCGATGGCCAACGAATATTCATAGGCATCGATTGCTTTTTCAAATTGCTTCAGTTTGGAATAGGCAATGCCTAAATTATACCAAGCGGTATAGGAGAAAGGATCTTGGTCAATAAAGCTTTTATAAAATGGAATGCTCTCGTCTATTTTTCCTATTTCGTCTAAAGCGTTGGCTAATTCTACCAAGGCATTTTCATTTTCAGGGTTATATTCAAGTGATTTTTTGAACATGTCAACGGCCTCGCGGGGTTTGAACCAGGCTATATAACTTAAGCCCAATCTGAAATAAACTTCATCTTTTTCTTCGTAGGCCTCTAAAGCTTCGAGAAATAAGTTGACGGAGGCTTCGTGTTGTCCCATTTGGCTCAACAATGATCCTTTCACCAAAATGAGTTCAATATCCGTGGGAAACAATAGAATTGCATTTTCAATGATTTCGATGGCATCTTCCGGTTTTTGAATTTCTCCTAAAATTTGCGCTTTTAAAATAATTAATTCAAGTGTATAAGGAAAATGAGTTAGCCCTAAATCACACGCTTTTAATGCTTCATCAAATTTTGATTGCATGAAATAATGGTCGGCAATTTGTTCTAAAGTATCAATTTCGAAGAAAGAATCTTCTTGATTATTCAACATCTTTTCAAACCTTTGAACTGAAGAGGTGATATCTTCTCTGTTTTCATCGAATTCGGGATCCAGCATAGACCATTATGGGAGGTTAGATGTGATAATTTTTACTAAATTAAAGCAATTATTTTTAATTTTTAAACAGTATTTCAACCTAAATTTGTTCCAAAATTATAATTAATGCCACAGCCAACTGCAATCATCGATTTAGGTACAAACACCTTTCAACTTTTAGTGGCCAAACAAGGAAATATTTCTGAACCTATGCAGGTAATTTGCCAATTGCAACGTCCGGTAACTTTGGGCTTAGGTGCCATGGAAACTGGAGTTTTGCAAGCGGATGCGATGGATCGTGCGTTAATTGCTTTAACGGAATTTAAAGAAGTGGCTATAGCGAATGGCTGTAATATCGATCAAATTCATGCCATTGGAACTAGTATTTTACGTAGGGCTGTAAATACCCAGCAATTTGTAGCGGAGGTACGTCAACGATTAGGCATTGAAATTCAAGTTATTTCTGGGATTGAAGAAGCTGATTTAATTTATCATGGAATTTATCATTCCTTGCCGCAGCCTTGGAATCCAGTTAGTTTAGTCATGGATATAGGCGGCGGTAGTGTGGAATTCATCCTATTCGAAGGGAGAAAAATAGTCTTTAAAAATAGTTTGGAGTTAGGTGGTTTGCGGCTTTTGTCTTTATTCCAACAAGAGGGACACTTTCATCTAGCTCGATTAGTTGAACTGCAGACGTATATTTTGGGCCAAATGAAACCTTTGTTTACAGCCTGCGAGGAACATAAGCCTAGCGTTTTAATCGGTGCCGCGGGAGCCTTTGAAACGATTTGGGATTTAGCTAATGCGGATACTCCGGGTAGCGTCATTCCTCCTGCTTCCAGATTAGTTATAACGCAATTTTACGAGCAGAAAAAAATAGTCGAAGAAACGGATTTTGCAGGCCGACAAAAAATCAAGGGGATGAAAGCTTTTAGGGCGGGCATATTACCTTTTGCTAATGTTTTGATAGCCACTGTTTTGGAGGAGTTTGCCATCGGAAATATGTGGGTGTCTTCTTACAGTTTGAAAGAGGGGTATTGGTTTCTTCAAAATAAATAAAGCTAAAAAGATCCCATTTTTTTTGAAAAAAACAATTAAAATGTTAATCTTTAAGGTTATAAAGTGTTATTAAATTTTTCAACAAATATTTATGTCATCGATACTTAATCTAATTCTGTTACAGGCAACCTCTCAAGAAGTATTCACCATTTTAAGCTTATTGGAAAAAGGAGGATATGTGATGTATCCCATCTTGGTTTTATTCAGTGTCGCTGTGTTTCTATTTATTGAAAGGTATTTATATATCAGAAAGACGACGAAAATTGACGAGAACTTTCTTCATAACATCAACGAACTTTTATTGGCCGGTAACATTCAAGCAGCCATCACTTACTGTAAGAATTCCAAATTCCCGATTGCCAGTATGCTGGAACGTGGACTAGGTCGTTTAGGCTCTCCAATTCGTGAAATTGAGAGTGCGATTGAGAACAAGGCCAAGCTGGAAATCTATAACATGGAAAAGAACTTAGGAATTTTGAGTTCGATTGCTCGAATCGCTCCGATGTTTGGATTCTTGGGAACGGTTACGGGGATGATTCGTACGTTTCATAATATCTCTACTTCAAACAAAATTGAGATCTCGACAATCGCTTCAGGTATCTATGAGAAAATGGTTACTTCCGCTTCAGGTTTAATTGTGGGTATCATTGCCTACGTATTATATACTTTATTGATGACCATGATTGATCGCAGTATTAATAAGATGGAAATTGTAGCGATGGATTTCATTGATTTATTGCATAAGCCAGCTAATAAAAAATAATTGTATGAATTTTAGAAAGCGCGAAAGAGAAGCATCCGAGGTAGAGACAGGTGCATTAGCGGATATTTTGTTTTTCTTATTGATGTTTTTTTTAATGATATCGACCTTAGCTTCTCCGGATGCTATTCGTTTATTGCTTCCAAAGGCTGATTCTACGAAGGTTACTCCACCTGTAGTAGAGTCGATTCGTTTGTCGGTGGATGCCAATAATGCGTTTTATTTAGATGGTAATGCCAATGGTATTGCGATTGAACAGGTGGATTCTGTATTGAAAGTTATATTGCAGACTAAAAAAGCCACCTCATTAATTATTTCAATAGATAAAACGCGTACGGTTCAGGATTTGACTGATGTGTATGATTTAGCTGCCAAAAACAACCTTTCTATGGTGATGGCTGCGGAGAAGAAAAAATAATAATATGGAAGGCTACTTGAATATAGCCCTGAAATCAATAGCCGTTTACGTGTTCATCGTGGCGGCTATTCGTGTTTTTGGAAAGAAAGAGTTTGCGCAATTATCCATTATCGATTTAGTTTTCATTCTATTGATTTCCAATTCAGTTCAAAATGCCATGGTGGGGGCTGACTCGTCACTGGAGGGTGGATTAGTGGCGGCATTTTCACTTTTTCTGATGAATTATATATTCAAAAAGATATCCTTGTTCAGCAAAGGCTTTTCCAAGGCGATTGAAGGAGAGCCGATTATGTTGATTTATCAAGGGGAAGTTAAATTAGGTGGCTTAAAAAAGGCGCAAATTTCGGTAGACCAATTAAAAGCTGTGGTTCGTGAACATGGCGTTGAAAGTATTGAATTAGTTAATCTAGCGATGTTTGAAGTGGATGGTAATATCTCAGTTCTTTCTGATAATTTCAAGAAAAGTACCCAAAGAAAACATAAAGGTCATCGAGTGATAGGAAAAAATACAGCCTAATATTGTATATTTGTTGTATTCTAGTCTGTTTGTAGAGATAGGAGTCAATTTGTTTTAGTATTTGATGGAAAAGATTTTAAAATTTGGGGGTACGAGTTGTGGGAGTATAGTCAGTATTCAATCTGTTGTTTCGATCATCGAATCGAATTTTAAGGCTCAAACTAAATTTGCAGTAGTTTTCTCCGCAATGAGCGGAGTGACTAACCAATTATTAGAAGCAGGAAACCTAGCTTCCAAAAAGAAAAATACCGATAATTCCATCATTGAAGATATTGAAAATCGACATTTCGAGATTATCAAGCACTTTATTCCGGTGACTGGCCAATCGCAAGTGATTGCTCAAATACGGACTTTAATCAATGAATTACGTGATGTTTTAAAAGGAATAAGTTTGATTAAAGAGATTTCACCCAAGACCTCTGATTTGTTAGTGAGTTTTGGGGAACGTTTATCGACCCAATTGATTTTTTCGGTTTTGCAGCAAAAAGGTTTGCCCGTTGAGTATGTGGATGCCAGGATTTTAGTCAAAACCAATCGAAATTTTGGTAAATCCGAAGTGAACTTTTTAGATACAAATTCTTTTATTCAATCGTATTTTGAAGATAAAAATGGCAAAATTGGATTAATAACAGGTTTCATCGGATCTGATAATAATGGAGACACGACGACTTTAGGTCGGGGTGGTTCTGATTACACAGCTTCCGTTTTTGGCGCTGCATTAGATGTCAAGGAGATTGAAATATGGACGGATGTGGATGGAATGATGACCGCGGATCCTCGCAAGGTATCTGCTGGATTTACAATCCCTTCTATTTCATATGCAGAGGCCATGGAGTTAACTCATTTTGGTGCCAAGGTTATTTATCCCCCATCTTTACAGCCTGCTTTTGCTAAAAATATACCTATTCGAGTATTAAACACATTTAATGCTCGTTTTAAGGGGACTGTCATAAGCAAAGAACCTACCTTAAGTCCTTACATTATTACTGGAATAAGCTCGATTGATCATTTGTCTTTAGTTAATTTACAGGGTTCTGGGATGATTGGTGTGGCAGGTGTTTCTGCCAAATTATTTACGGTTTTGGCAAGAGAAAAAATCTCTGTAATTTTGATTTCGCAGGCTTCGTCCGAACATTCGATTTGTTTTGCCATTGAGCCTCAAGTCTCTGAAAAGGTGAAAGAGATCTTGCACCGAGAGTTTTTTGTGGAGATTGAGTCGGGAGATATCGAAGGAATCGATATACAAAATAATCTTTCTGTGATCGCTGTGGTGGGAGAGGGAATGAGGAAGCATACAGGTGTCAGTGGAAAATTGTTCTCGGTGTTAGGCAAGAATGGGATTAATATTGTGGCTACGGCACAGGGTTCTTCTGAATTGAATATTTCAGTGGTGATTGAACAAAAGGATTTGTCAAAGGCCTTGAATGTTATTCATGAGACTTTTTTCTTTTCCCAACTAAAGACCTTACATCTTTTTTTAGTGGGCACCGGATTGATTGGCAAGACATTAATAGCCCAATTGATCGGCCAAGAGCGTTATTTGGCTAAATATAAAGGTTTAAAAATCAAGTTAGTAGGCTTAGCGAATAGCCGAAAGCAATACATCGATGAATCTGGAATTGACCTTGAAAAGGCCGTTAAAATACTAGATTCAAAGGGTTCTGAAAATAATTTACCTTCATTTGTCGCCGATTTAAAGCAATTGAATTTACCTAATTCAATCTTTGCAGATTGTACGGCTAGCAAGGATATTTATCAATTTTATTTGGGCTTATTTCACGCCAATGTATCCGTCGTCACCCCAAATAAAGTAGCTAATTCGGGACCTTATGCGCTGTATGCAGAGTTGCATCAAACTGCTTTAGCTAAGGGAGTTAAGTTCTTGTACGAAACGAATGTGGGAGCCGGCTTACCCGTCATCAACACGCTACAAGGTTTAATTTCATCGGGAGATCGATTTGAAAAAATCGAAGGCATTTTATCAGGAACCTTATCTTATTTATTTAATTCATTTGTTCCCGGGAAATCTTTTGCTGATGTTTTAATGGAGGCAAAGAAAAAGGGATATACAGAACCCGATCCACGGGAAGACTTGAGTGGGATGGATGTGGCACGAAAAATATTGATTTTAAGTAGGGAAATCGGTTTGAAATTGGAGTTTTCAGATATTACCATTTCACCTATTATTCCTAGTTCTTGTGAGTCGGCGCCTACGGTTGAAGCATTTTTTGACGAGTTGAAAAATCAGAATGCATACTTTGAGAGTTTGGTTAATAAGGCACATGCAAATGGACATGTTTTGAGATATATAGCGACGTTAGAGGATCAAAAAATCACTATTGGTCTAAAGGAAGTCGATTCTTCGCATCCTTTTTATCAAATGGATGGAGCTGATAATGTAATTGCATTCACCACAAAAAGATATCACGATAGGCCTTTAGTCATTAAAGGGCCGGGAGCTGGGGCAGAAGTTACGGCTTCAGGTGTGTTTGCCGATATCGTTTCATTAGGCAGTTATTTAGGATAAATATGGAAAAAATACGTGTTTATGCTCCTGCTACGGTGGCCAATGTGGCCTGTGGATTTGATATTTTTGGTTTTGCGGTCAATCACCCTGGAGATGAAGTAGTCTTGGTTAAAAAGGACTCCTCTGGAATTGAAATAATTGAAATTACGGGAGATGAAGGTCGTTTGCCCAAAGAAGTTTCCAAAAATACGGCCGGCATTGCGATTCAAAAGTACCTTGAATTTATTGGTAAAAAAGGCCAAGGTTTTTTGCTTTCCTTACATAAGGATATGCCATTGGGCTCTGGATTAGGTTCGTCTGCGGCTTCTGCGGTGGCAGGAGTTTTTGCAGCCAATGAGTTAATGGGGCGTCCTTTAGCCCAAAAAGATTTGTTGCCCTTCGCCATGGAGGGGGAACGCGTTGCCTGTGGTTCAGCCCATGCCGATAATGTGGGGCCAAGTTTATTAGGGGGTTTTGTGATTATTCGCTGTTATGATCCATTGGATATTATTCAAATACCCACACCTCAAGATTTGTTTGCTAGCATTGTTCATCCTCAAATTGAGGTCAATACCAAGGATGCCAGAGGCATTTTGAATAAAGAAATTTACTTATCGACCGCCATTACTCAGATGGGTAATGTGGCAGGTTTGGTTGCTGGTTTACTATTGTCCGATTATGAATTAATTGGTCGATCTCTGGTCGATGTCATCATTGAACCCTCTCGTGAAATTTTAATTCCCGCTTTTAAGGAAGTTAAAATGGCTGCTTTGCAAGCGGGAGCCTTGGGTTGCTCAATTTCTGGTTCCGGCCCTTCATTATTTGCGCTTTCAAAAGGGGAGGAGGTAGCCCAAAAAGTAGCTAAAAACATGGCGGCAGAATTTGCTAAATTAGGCATAGGCTCTGAAAGCTATGTATCTCAAATCAATCAAGCGGGCCCCGTAATTCTTCCTTTTTAGGCCTTAGGATGCGCTTGTGAATAAATTTCCTTGATTTTCTCCATTGAATTATGGGTGTACACTTGGGTGGCAGCTAAATTAGCATGTCCCAACAACTCTTTTATGGCGTTTAAATCAGCCCCACGGTTCAATAAATGAGTGGCATAGGTGTGGCGCAAAATATGGGGTGAGAGTTTCTCTAAGGTACTTATGCGACTCAATTGTTTTTTAACGAGTCTCTGAACAAAAACGGGATAGAGTATTTCCCCTTTGTCGGTTAGCAATAAATTTTCATGTGTATAAGGACAAACCTTTAAGTAATTTTCGATCAAGACCTCAATCAGTTTTGGGATGGGAATCATGCGTTCTTTATTTCTTTTGCCAATGACCCGGATTGTTCCTGATTGTAAATTGACCTGTACGCGTTGCAAGGATATTAATTCGGCTAAACGAATTCCCGTCCCATATAATAAGTAGAGAATTAGTTGATCTCGTAAATCTTCAAACGAGTGGATGTCAATCGGCGTATTAAATAGAGGTTCTATGTCAGATTCTCGAAGAAATTGGGGTAATTTTTTCTTCGTTTTAATCATTTTAATCGTCGTCATTGGGTTGTCTTGACGATCGCCCCGACGTAATAGAAATTTGAAAAAAGTTCTTAAAGTCGCTAGTTTACGATTAATGCTGCGGTTTTGAATGGCATCATCTGATAACTGGATCAGCCATCCCCTAATTACATCTGATTTGACTTCTGTGACGTCTGCCTCTAATCCAATAAATGCAAGAAATTGCTGGAGGTCATTTTCATAGGCCGTAACCGTATGAATGCTAAGTCTTCTTTCTACTTTGAGATGTACCAAAAAAAAATTGACTAACTCTCGATTCATAGCCCGAAAGTAGTCAATTATTTAAATATTTTTAGGAATTAGTTGTTTATATTCCCGTAGGTAGTCTGCTTGTAAGACGCACGAATAAGTTCAGTACGTCGAGCAATTGATGGTTTTTCAAATGCAGACCTTCTACGAAGTTCTTTCACTACACCTGTTTTTTCAAATTTCTTTTTGAAACGCTTTAAAGCTTTATCAATTGACTCGTTCTCTTTAATTGAAATAATTAACATGTATGTTCTCTTTTTTTATTAAAATTGAATGCAAAGATAATTTTATTTTTTTTGAATTGCAAGTCATTGTGGTAAATTTTGAGGTGTATATTTTATCGACGGGTTGATAATTTTTTACTTATTTTTGTATTTTAAAAGAATTTCAAGATATGTCTACATTTTCACGGACTACGGTAACAGCGGCTTTAATTTATGCGAATGGTCCCATTCATATTGGTCATTTAGCTGGGTGTTATTTGCCTGCTGATATTTATGTGCGTTTTTTACGTTTACAAAAGAAAGATGTGATTTTTGTTTCTGGGACGGATGAACATGGCGTTCCTATTACCATTAAAGCGCAAAAGGAGGGTAAGACACCCCAAGAGGTGGTTGATTATTATTATAAAGAAATTAAATCTTCTTTTGAGGATTTTGGTATATCATTTGATTTTTATGGGAGAACTTCAGATCCTGTGCATCATCAATTTTCGCAAGATTTCTTTTTGAAGCTATATAATGAGGGAAAATTTGTGGAGGAGACCACGATGCAGTATTTTGATGAGTCGGCGAATCAGTTTTTAGCTGACCGTTACATTACAGGAGATTGTCCTTCCTGCAAGCAATCTGGAGCTTATGGTGATCAATGTGAAAAATGTGGAACTACCTTGTCTCCCAATGAACTTTTGAATCCCAAATCTATGTTGAGCGGGGCTTCCCCTGTATTAAAGCCGACCAAAAATTGGTTTCTACCCTTAGATAAGTGGCAAGGAGAGTTAACTAAATACATCGATTTACATCCAGAATGGAAGCCTAATGTGTTGGGCCAAGTAAAATCTTGGTTGCAGGAGGGCCTTAAGCCGCGTGCGATGACCCGAGATTTAAACTGGGGCGTACCTATTCCATTGCCAGATACGGAGGGTAAGGTGCTATATGTGTGGTTTGACGCCCCCATTGGGTATATGTCCATGACGACCCAGTTGACACCCGACTGGGAGAAATATTGGAAAGCGAAGGATAGTCAAATTGTTCATTTCATAGGCAAAGACAACATCGTTTTTCATTGTTTGATTTTTCCTGCGATGTGCATGGCCCACGGGGAATTCCAGTTGGCGGACCAAGTGCCAGCCAATGAGTTTATGAATTTGGAGGGGGATAAAATTTCCACTTCTCGTAATTGGGCTGTTTGGTTGCATGAATATTTACAGGATTTTCCGGGAAAACAGGATGTTTTGCGTTATACCTTAACTTCTTTAAGCCCTGAAACTAAGGATGCGGACTTTACTTGGGCTGATTTTCAGACCAAAAACAATTCCGAATTAGTGGCCATTTTAGGGAATTTTGTGAACAGGGCTTTTGTGTTGATTGATAAAAATTTTGACTCACAAGTGCCTGTTAAATGTATCGAATCAAGTTTGGAATCGGATTTGATGTTGGCCCTGAAGGATATTCCGGCCAAATTAGATGCGGCTTTAGCTGGATTTAAATTTCGGGATGCTTTGGTGAACGCCATGGAAATCGCCAGACTAGGAAATAAATATTTGGCGGAGACCGAGCCTTGGAAGGTGATCAAAGAAGATCGAGCTCAAGCGGGTTCTATTTTGAATTTTGCGGTCCAATTGGTCGCTCAAGCCGCGATCGCCCTTGAGCCGTTTCTTCCTTTTACTTCTCATACCTTGAGGGAAGCCCTTGGGATGTCTGATTATTCTTGGACTCATATAGGCGACTTTGAAATTATCCCGGCAGGGCGCAGCTTAAAAAATCCCGGTTTGCTGTTTGATAAAATAGAGGATGATGTAATCCAAGTTCAAATTGATAAATTAAATCAAACTAAAAATCTTATGGAATTAGCATTAAAAACGGTGCCCATGGTGAAGGATACGATTGAGTTTGATGACTTTGCTAAAATGGATATTCGGATTGGCGAAATTGTTGCCGCTGAAAAAATGGAAAAGAGCAAAAAACTGTTGAAGTTGAAAGTGAATGACGGAATCAAAACGCGTACAATTCTGAGTGGAATAGCAGAATATTTTAAACCTGAAGAGGTGATTGGTAAGCAGGTTAGTTTCTTGGCCAACTTAGCTCCCCGGAAAATGATGGGATTGGAAAGTGAGGGGATGATTTTGATGGCTGAGGATGCGGATGGGTCACTTGCGTTTGTGCAGCCCGATAAAAAAATATGGAATGGAGCGACTGTAAATTGATTTTTATACCTTTTAATAAATAAAAATAAGGCCAGAAGAAACTTCTGGCCTTATTTATGTAACCTCTAAACCTATTTAACTATGAAAATTTATACGAATATACTGATTTTATGGAGATAATATAAGTTTAATGCAAAAAAAATAAAAAGGTGTCGTTAAAAACAACACCTTTTCTGAATACCTCTAAACCTATTTAACTATGAAAACTACTTACAATCTAAATTAGAATACGATAATGGTATCTAATGAGGTCTCAGACAAATTGTTTGTCAAAGTTTCGATACTTTTTTCTTCTTCTACTACAGCCCAGACGATATTGATTGCTTTGGCTGATTTACTTATTTCTTTTATCCATGTTAACGTACTAGCGTCTGTAATATTATCTCCTTGCGAAATAATAGTTTTGATCGTTGCGTTAAAGATGGCTTTATCTTCTGTGCTTATTTTAAGGTAATTTTGATTATTTTTTTGATAATCCTCTAATATTGAAATGGTTAGGCTTGCTGATGATGTCTTAGTTCCTGAATTTTCTTTTAATATTAATGTTTGAATTACTTCTGAAAGAGTTTCTCTCTTTGATGACACGAGGACAATTGTTGTTTTTCCTGTCAAACCGCTTGCTTGTACTGTCGAATTGATTAATCCCAAACCTAGTAGGACGCTAATCACTGTTATTTTACTGTTCATTTGTTTTGTTATATTTATTTACTAAATCAACATTACAAATTTATTGCATTTTTTTAATATTGCAAAACTTTATTTTAGACTATTTTTATAGTATCGAATCTGTATATTCTAAAATAAACGCTATTTTCGGTTTATTATTGATGTATATATTATTTTTACCAAATTAAATTTTGTTAAAATTATTAATTGTTTTGAATAATTCTATTATTAAAATATTAAAATAAATCAAAAATTCTTTAAATAATTATATTATTGATTAAATTTATTCATTGTTTGTTGGATTCCTTCCAAGCAAAAATTCTCTATTATTTCAGAGCTGCGGTCTAAGACGAATGAAATTTGATCTAATTCTTTGGTTTCGAAGTTGCCTAATACGTAATCGGCTTGTCTTCCTTTGGAGAAATCACTGCCAACACCCATGCGCATTCTTCCGTATTCAGTAGTTAGTAAGGTGGATTCTATACTCTTTAATCCGTTATGTCCTCCATTGGATCCTTTGGGTTTTAGTCTGATGGTTTCAAATGGTAATGCGATATCATCTAAAACGATTAACAATCTATCTATTTCGATTTTTAATTGTTGGCTCCAGTATAGAACTGATTTTCCACTCAGATTCATATAAGTACTTGGCTTCAATAAATAAATAGTCTTTCCTTTCAGTTTATACGACGTGATGGAACCTAGTCGGTCCGTTGAAAATTTAATATCCTTTTGTCTGGCCAAATAATCGACAGACATAAATCCTATGTTATGTCGCGTGAAAAGATATTCTGGGCCTATATTTCCTAGGCCAACAATCAGGTAATTCATGTAATTGATATTATTTTACAAATTTAGACATTACCTTTGTTAAAATATTTTGTTATGGAAAAAATTGCTTGCATTACGGGTTCTAGTTCTGGAATTGGACATGAAACAGCTTTGATTTTAGCTGAAAATGGATATAAATTAATTTTATGTGGACGTAGAAAAGATCGTTTAGAGGCTTTGCAAAAAGAAATTTCGGTTGATTCCACTATTTTGATTTTTGATGTTCGTGATTTAGGCCAAGTGCAATCTTCTTTTGCTACTTTATCTGAAGATTGGAAAAATATTGATGTTTTAATCAATAATGCAGGAAATGCGCATGGACTTTCTCCGATTCAAGATGGTGATGTTGCCGATTGGGATGCGATGATGCATGGAAATGTGAATGGCTTATTGTATGTATCTAAATCCGTTATTCCTTGGATGATTGCCCGTAAAAAAGGCCATATTATTAATATTTCATCGATCGCGGGAAAGCAAATTTATGCCAATGGGGCTGTTTATTGTGCCTCCAAAGCGGCTGTTGAGGTTTTATCCCAAGGCATGCGCATTGATCTAAATCCTTTTGGTATTAAAGTTTCTAATTTAGCACCTGGAGCCGTAAATACTGAGTTTTCTGCAGTTAGATTTAAAGGAGATGAAGAAAAGGCGGATGCCGTTTACAAAGGTTTTACTCCGTTGGTAGCCCATGATGTCGCTGAAGTTATTCGATTTATGGTGATGGCGCCCGCACATGTGAATTTATCAGATGTGACTTTACTGCCCACCGCACAGGCCTCAGCTAATTTGATCAATCGTATTTAATTTAAGAAGCAATCGGTAATCGGGAACTGATTCGTTAAATAAAAACGGATGCAAATGCGGTAGAATTTAGTTAAACTCGCTGGCGCGTAGCTTCAAAAATAACGACTCCCGTCGCAACCGATACATTTAAACTACCCACTTGGCCACTCTGAGGGATGGCCGCTAATTCATCCGATTTACGGATTAATTCATCGGAAATTCCATCTTCTTCGGATCCCAAGATGATGGCTAATGGCACCGTTAAGTCACATGTATAGATAGACGTTTTTGTTTTTTCAGTACATGAAATTACTTTTAATCCGGAGTTTTGAAGAAAATCAAGCGTTTGAATCAGGTTTTCTTCTTTACAAACGGGGATAAAATTCAAAGCGCCCGATGAAGTTTTCATGGCATCCGCATTGATCTGTGCTGCTCCTCGAGCTGGAATCACAATCGCATGTACACCTGCGCATTCTGCCGTTCTGGCGATGGCTCCAAAATTACGCACGTCCGTAATTCGGTCCAAAATTAAAACCAAGGGCACTTGACCTTTTTCAAAGGTGGTTGCAATTACATTTTCTAATTTGGCATAATGTATGGCCGAAACAAATGCAATCGCTCCTTGGTGATTTTTTCGCGTAATTCGATTTAATTTTTCTAAAGGAACCTTTTGAACTTGAACCCCTTTTTCCCTAGCCAAATCTAATATTTCAGTATGACCCAATTCTCGTTGGACTAATAATCGGTCAATTTCTTTCCCTGATCTCAACGTTTCTAACACCGATTGTATTCCAAATACAATTTCTTTGTTATCCGTTTGTGGGGTTGTAAAATGCCTAAATGGTCTTTTAAATGGAGGTCTTGATTCGTTTTCTTCTGACACGTCGTTTGCTGAAATTTCCGACAAAGGTCGGCAATATTTTTTACAATTCTTTATGGTAGTCTAATTTCACATGAATCAGCCATTTTTCTAAAGGTTAAATTGATTCTTTCTCCTTTAATCTTGGTGTTTTTTGGTAAGGCATGCAGCCAAAATTCTTGCGTCACCTCTCGCATATCCAATACGCTTCCTGAGTCGAGGATTAGGTCTATTTTTTGTCCGTGGGTTTTATGCTTAAACTGAAATTTTCTTAGGGCGCCCAAGCTGACAGAGGCGATGCTGCTATTTGGGCTAATACTTTTTTCGTTGTCGCTATGCCAACCCATTCCTTCGGATCCACTGTGGTAAAAATTCAAAAGGCATGCATTATATTCAGATCCGGTGAGTTTCTCTACACGTAATTTTATGTCAATCAATGTTTGTGTAAAGGCTACGGCTACCTTAGATTGGCCCGAATAGCGATAAATGAATGGTTTTTCCGCATACCACGCCACTTTTCTATCGGTTATGTACGTCTTCCCAAATAGCTTGACCACGTCTTGCTGCCAAGTAATTTCGGCCGACAAACATTCGAAAAAGGCATGAATTTCTTCTGGTGAAAATGCCATGGGATGGTAATTGACGATTCCATCGTAGGGCAACAGGTTAACCCCTGGCATGGTTTCAAATTGTAATTGCATGTGGCAAATTAAGAAATATCGCTTAAAATCTTTTTTATTATCCTTAACTTTATGCTTCAATTAATTGATTATGTACAAAACTACTGAAATAGCCTCGTCTGAAATTGCTTCAGATAATCCAGTTCACCAGCGACTTTTATTTCCATACCAGCAGGTAAGTAATATGATCCACGGGAACGTATTAGAAATTGGTTGCGGTACAGGTAGGGGAGTAGGCGTTTTAGCGGATAAGGTTTCTAGTTACACGGGGGTAGATAAGAATACAGAATTAATGGAGTCTTTGGGACAAAAGTATCCTGATTTCACTTTCATCGACATGTTTTTACCACCACTTCAGGACTTGCCTGATAATCATTTTGATTTTGTGATTACCTTTCAAGTGATTGAGCATATTGAACCAGATTCTTTTTTTTTAGCCGAAGCAGCCCGAGTATTGAAACCAGGAGGTAAATTGTATTTGACCACGGTCAATAAAAAATTCTCGTTGACGCGAAACCCATGGCATGTGCGTGAATACTTGGCAGACGGGTTACAGCAATTAATGGAAAAACATTTTTCTAAAGTGCTCACTGAAGGCATTCATGGAAATGATAAGGTCATGAAATATTACGAGGAGAATAAAAAGTCAGTGGAACGAATTACCAAATTTGATATTTTTAATTTGCAATATCGGCTTCCAAGAACCTGGCTGCAGGTTCCTTATGACTTAGCGAATCGCTTGAGCCGCAATTCCTTATCAAATCAAAATAATTCTTTAGTCAATTCCATTCAGGTAGATGATTATTTTTTGTCCAATGAGCCTGAAAATTCACTCGATTTCTTTTACACGGGGATCAAATAATCCATGGACTTGATCGATTCAAATATTGAAGCCTATTCTCAATCATTTTCAGATCCTGAAAGTGCTTTATTAAAAGAGCTGAATCGGGAAACGCATGCCTTGGTATTACAACCAAGAATGCTTTCTGGGCATTTGCAGGGCAGATTTTTAGCCTTAATTTCAAAAATTTTACAACCAAAATTGATTCTTGAAATAGGTACTTATACCGGTTATTCTGCTTTATGTTTGGCTGAAGGATTAGCAGAAAATGGAAAACTAGTGACGCTCGACATCAATGAAGAATTGGAAACATTTACGCGTTCATTTTTCAATCGCTCTCCGTATGCCTCTCAAATTGATTATCGAATCGTCGACGCAAAAGACGAATTAAATAAAATGGAGGGACCCATTGATTTGGTTTTTATAGACGCGGATAAAAGGAATTATGCGACTTACTTTGATATGGTGATCGACAAGGTACGTGCAGGTGGACTAATTATTGTCGACAATGTTTTGTGGAGTGGTAAAATAATCGATGCCTCTGCACAGGATAAATCGACGGTTGCCTTGCGAGATTTTAATCAAAAATGCTTGGATGATGTTCGCGTTGAAAAAACACTTCTTCCACTTCGCGATGGATTATTGATGCTTAGGAAAATAAACTAAGGAATTAATTTAATTTTTTGGCCAATTTTCAAACTCGGATTTTTACCTAGGTTATTCCATTTAATTAGATCTTCCGTTGAAATAGAATAAGTTTTAGAGATTCTAAACAAGGTTTCTCCAGCTTGAACCACATGAATCGTATGTTTTATTTCTGAGGCGCTCGAGGTTTCTACTTGTAGGTCAGTTTCCACCTTTTCAGCCACCCTATTCTTATTATCGATTTTTACTACTTCTGATTCCGATTTTATACTAATCTCCCTAGAATCTGCAGGTGCAATGATAAAACTATTTCCTTTTTCACTCGTGTTAATGTTGCGCGCCGGTTCTTCTTCCTTCGTTTTTTCTATTATGACAAGGGTACTCTCTTTTTTAGCTGCATTTTTTGCCTTTTTATCTAGTTGTTGGGATAAAATTTCCAGCATAGGAACCACACGCCTCACTTTTATTTTTTGGCCTAACATGATCATCGTCTTCATGTCAAATCCATTTAATTTAAGTAGCTCAGGTAATTTCATTTCATAATGACTTGCGATCGACGAAAGAGTTTCTCCCGAAATGACGGTATGGGAACGAGTCTCAATTTGTACCGACATGATCGCCGCGTTTTTCGATTTCTTGTTTGGACTTGGTTGATACAGCTTACTCGAATCCACGGAAGCCGTTAGTATCTGATTTTCAATAGGTTCGACAAATGGCTTATTTGGATTAGACACAAAGGTTTTGATATTGCTTGGATGGTAGAGCGTATATATTTTATCATTTGGGATCCAATCTTTTAAAATCCAAGCATTATGTTTTTTTAAATCATCGTAAGATAATTGAAGCGAATCTGATAACTCATATAAATTTCTTCCCCCTGTCATCTGCATCGTGACCATCGTATTTTCTATGTCAATATTGGGTTCATTTTGAAGTTTATCTTCCCAAAAATGTTTGTAGGCTAGGAAGCGAATCAAATACCAATCGGTCGATGAGTCTACCTCTATTTCTGTTTTCCCTTTCCAATCTTGGGCGTAATTAGTTTTTTTTAGCGTTCCTAGGCCCATTCTATAGGATAACAAGGTGCTTAGCCAATTGTCCAAAACCCCGTTGTTTCTAGTGAAATAGTTGACAGCTCCCTTTGTTGATTCAATAATATGCCTTCTTTCGTCAATTTGTTTATCCACTTTCATCCCTACGTCGATGGCCGTTTCCAGTTTAAATTGCCAATAACCTACAGCTGCTGAAGTGGAAACGGCATTGGGATTTAATGAACTTTCTTGAACACATAAATATTTGAATTCATCAGGTATGTTTCCCTCTTTCAAAATGGGTTCAATCAATGGAAAATAAAGCCGCATTTTGGCTAATAAAGCAGTCGAGTAGCGCTTGTTGGCCCCCAGCATATTAAATTCTTTGTCAAAAATGGGTTTGGCAGAAGCCTGAATAATTACCTTAACATTTCCGATTGAAATAGTATCTGGTAAATCCTTGTACGCATTTGCATAAAAAGAAAACGAAATAATAAACAAGAAAAGCGGGATGATCCTATACAAATTCTTCAGGATATTGTAAGATACAAAATTATCAAAATTATCTCATTAAACGGCAATGACCTGATTTTATTGCCCCTAGATATTTCTTACCTTTGCGGAACAAAACACAATTTGAATGATATTAATTAACGATACAGTCATTAGCGAGGATATTGCAGATGAATTTTTTGTGTGTGATTTGGCTAAGTGTAAAGGTGCTTGTTGCGTGGAAGGAGATATGGGAGCGCCTTTGGAAGAAGAAGAATTGGCTATTTTAGATCGAATTCAGGAGGATATAAAGCCGTTTTTATCAGCCGATGGTTTAGCGGAAATAGCCAAACAAGGTAATTACATCAAAGAAGATGATGGAGATTTTTCCACCCCCATCATTGCCGGTCGTGAATGTGTATATGCTCTTTATGATGAAAAGGGACATTTAAAATGTGGCATAGAACAGGCTTATTTTGCAGGTAAAACAGATTTCAGAAAACCCATTTCTTGTCATTTATATCCTATTCGGATTCAAAAATTAGCGGAATACCAAGCCTTAAATTATGATCGCTGGACTATTTGTTCGGATGCTTGTTCGCATGGTAAAGAATTGGGTGTGCCTATTTACAAGTTTTTAAAAGATCCTTTGATTCGGAAATTTGGTACTTCATGGTATGCTGAATTAGAAAAGGAAATTGACGAACGAAAGCTCGATTAAATGAAAAATCACAATGCGTTCGATGATATTTATGCCTTAGTTAAATTGATTCCTTATGGAAGGGTAAGTTCCTATGGGACCATTGCTGCTTATTTAGGCATGAAAGGGGGAGCTAGAATGGTGGGTTGGGCCATGAATGCTTCACATACTGATCCAGCAATTCCAGCTCATCGGGTAGTCAATCGCAATGGAGTCTTAACTGGAAAGAATTTTTTTGGGGAGGGTGTGATGCAAAACCTATTGGAATCGGAAGGTCTTGTGATTCAAGAAGATCAAATTATTGACTTTCCCCATCATTTCTGGGATCCTATACTAGAGCTTATTTAATCGATTTTATATAAAAACTTCTTTCCACCCAGTCCACTCATCTGTCTTTTGATGTTGGCCGTTCTTCTATTGACATAGTTTGAAGGATTTTCAATGGAAAATCGAATGGGATTTGGGAGACATGCGGCGAGTCTAGCGGCTTCTGTGGTGCTGGCCTCTTCGGCCGAGTGATTGTAAAAGCGTCTGCTAGCTGATTCCACGCCAAAGGTCATTTTACCTGTTTCAGCCACATTTAAATACACTTCCATGATCCGTTTCTTCCCCCAAACCAGCTCAATCATCAGCGTGAAATATACTTCTAATCCTTTTCTGATATAGCTTCTATCTTGCCATAAAAAGACATTTTTAGCCACTTGTTGGGATATCGTACTCGCCCCTTTGATTTTTTTTCCCTTCATATTCGACTGTACCGCGCCCCACATCGACTTAAAATCAAAGCCATAATGTTCCGGAAACAATTGGTCTTCAGAAGCCAAAATCGCTAAGGGATAGTTTTTGGAAATCTGCGAATATGGCGTCCATTGGTTATTAATCTCGCTTGGTTTCCCTTCCGACATCGCTTCGATCTTCCGGCTGGCCATGGTAGGAGTAAAATAAACAGGTACAAATTTTAATAATACAATGGCAAAAACCGTAGACAGCCATACATAAAATAGGTAAAGCCCCAATTTTCTAAAAAAATAAGCCAAGCTCCATTTTTGATTTTTCTTGCGTGGATGGTCACTCAATGGGTCAAATTTGGATGACCTAGTTGTTGATTTAAAATCCTTATTAAAAGTGACTCTTTTAGCCATAAACTAGTAAAAAAATTAAAGTTTAAATTTACGATTAAATCATAATCAAACAATAAAAAGGTCTGCAGCTAATTTATCAGCCACTAACGAACCTTTCTCAGTCAAAATCAAGTGATCATTAGATTCCATAGCTAACTCATTTTTTTGCCATTGCATGAAGGTAGTCTGTGGAAATTCTACGTTCAATTGATTAAAAGATTTCTTTATTTTTGACAATTCAATACCCCATTTGGTTCTCAATCGGGTCATGATGTACTCGTTGATTTTGTTGGCCTCCGTTAACATTTCAATTTCTGCTGGAATTTTTTCTTCCAAAATGGACTTCATATAGAGGCCATTTTTAGCCACATTCCATTGCCTAGAGACTTGGTTAAAGCTGTGTGCGGAGGGCCCCACTCCCAGGTAGGATTCTTGATTCCAATAGCTTGTATTATGTTTTGAATACTGTTGATTTTTGGCAAAATTCGATGTTTCATAAGCTTCAAAGCCTTTCTCTGCTAATAAATTCCGAGTGAATAAAAATTTTTGCGATTGCATCGCCTCCGGCAATTCCTTAAAAACACCCTTTTTCTTTTGTTGGCCAAATACCGTTTTAGGTTCTATGGTTAAACTATATGCTGAAATATGATTGACTTTTGTGTCGACCGCTTTGTCAATATCAGATGCAAGGTCCTTAAGTTCATTGCCAGGAATTCCGTAGATCAAATCTAGGCTAATGGTATGAATTCCAATGTCTTGCGCTAGAGAAATGCATGTTAACGCTTGGGCCGATGAATGATTCCGATGTAATAAACGTAGATTCTCCTCTCGAAATGATTGAATACCAATACTGAGCCTGTTGACGCCTAAGGTTTTAATAGCTGTCAAATAACTAAGGCTTAAATCCTCAGGATTAGCTTCTAATGTAATTTCTGCACCTATTTCAACCTGATAATACCGGTGAACGGTGTTGAATATTTGTTCTAATTCCATTGGGGATAGTAGGGAAGGGGTCCCTCCGCCAAAGTAAATAGTCTTCAAATTTTTATCACTTAAATAGTCTTTTTGAAGGGCTATTTCTTGGCAAATAGCCTTCACTAAATCCGATTTATAAGCTGTATTCGTACTGAAATGAAAGTCGCAATAGTGACATGCTTGATGGCAAAAAGGAATATGTAGGTAGAGATGCAAGATCTTTAAGGTTCAAAAATGAGGCAACTTAATTGGTCTGGATTCAGCATATCGGTCGCCAACGATTGTAATTGGCCAGCGGTCACAAGTTCAATCTGCTCAAACAACTCTTCCAGCGTTTCAATTTTTTCACGGTCTAATAGATTCTTGGCCATCATCAACATGAAATTTAGGTTACTTTCTTCAGCCATGGCCATTTGGCCTTTTAACTGAGATTTTATTTTTACTAAAGCGGATGCTGATAGTTCTCGGTCTTTTAATTTGTTAAACTCTTTGTGAATTAATCGGATGGACTTAGCGACTTGATTAGGCTCTGTTCCAAAATAAATAGCCCAAAATCCCGCATCCATATAGCTTGTAAAATTCGCTTCGATCGAATACACTAAACCGTGCCTTTCTCTGACCGATACATTTAAAAGCGAATTCATGCTAGGGCCACCTAATAGATTAATCAACATAAAAAACGCTAATCTATTGGGGTTTTCTATGGCATACGATTGCCGCCCAATCGCAACATGTGATTGCGTAAGACCTCTTTTGGTGATTTTTTCGAAAGGAATCATCGCGGGAGGAATGATTCGATTAATGTGTTCTTTTTTGCTTTTTATATCCCCAGCATGCTTTTCTGCCCAGGCAAAAACTTTCTCATGAGTTAATTTGCCAATTGACGAAATGACGATTCTTGAGGTATCCAAATTTCGTTCGATAAATTGATTTAAATGGCTCTTAGTGAATGATTTAACGGTCTCTTGAGTCCCTAAAATATTAACTCCCAAGGGGTGATTTGGGAATAATAATTCATCGAAATCATCCTGAATCGCATCCTCCGGCGCCTCATAATACATGGACATTTCTTCCAAAATAACACTCCTTTCCTTTTCAATTTCCTTTTCTGGAAAAGTAGAATTAAACGTGATGTCAGTAATTAATTCAAGCGCCCTTTCGAAATAAGGGGTTAAAATGGAGGCATGAAAACAAATTTTTTCTTTGGTGGTATATGCATTTAATTCTCCGCCGATGAGATCAAGCCGATTGATAATCTGGATATTGGATTTTTTTTCAGTCCCTTTGAATGCTAAATGTTCCCAAAAATGGGCTAATCCCTGTTCTGATGTTAACTCGTCCCGACTTCCGATGTCCAACATGATGCCCACATGCGAAATCTCAGTATGCAACACTTGGCGATGTACAATCGTTATTCCATTAGTTAATGTTTTTGTTTGAATTGAATTCATAAAGGGGTTTTTACCAAAAAGATCTTAAAATTAATTAATTTTATATCGAATCACTCATTTTTCTTTCATGACGCAGGTCTCTAAGGTATTAATTATTCAAACAGCCTTTTTAGGAGATGCGGTTTTGCTTACGTCTTTGTTGGAGAAAATTAGAATTGAAAGCCCAAACACGTCGATTCATGTATTGATTCGAAAAGGATTTGAGGACGTATTCAAAGCTTATACGCATAAAAACTTGGGCCAAGTTTGGACTTATGATAAAGCGGATAAGTTGAAATCTTGGTGGGCATTGCGCCATGAATTGGCTAAAGAAAAATTTGATCAGGTTTTTGTCGCCCAACGTTTTTTTGGCATGGGCCTTTTAAGCATTTCCATCGGCGCTAAAAAAGTTGTTGGTTTTGATAAAAACCCGCTATCCTTGTTTTTCGACGAAAAAGTTCCGCATGAATTTGGTCAAGGAAAACATGAAATTGAAAGAAATACGCAATTGCTGGCTTCATGGCTGGGGGGGACATTGCATAAGCCATTTTTAGATGCTGGTCTTGCAGGCCAACTGCCAAGCGATTTGCAGCCTAAAAATTACCTCTGTATTTCCCCAGGTTCTGTGTGGGAAACCAAGCGATTCCCGGTTCAAAAATGGATGGATTTTATTCGTTTATTGCCTAGGGATCTAAAAATTGTATTAATGGGTTCTTTGGCTGAAAAACATCTTTCGGATGAAATTGAGCAAGCTTTTTCAAATGATTCACGTAAAATTCAAAATGCCTGTGGTCGATTTAATTTGTTAGAAGCCTTGTCTGTTTTTAAGCATAGTCAAATGAGTTTTGTGAATGATTCGGGTCCATTGCATCTATGTTCAGCAGTGAATACGCCGACCGTGGCTATTTTTTGTTCCACGATTCCTGCTTTTGGCTTTGGGCCTTTGGCAGAAAAACATAAAATCATTGAGGTGAAGGAAAAACTTACATGTAGGCCATGTGGTGATCATGGAAAGAAATCATGCCCAGAAATTCATTTTAATTGCGCAAATTTGATTGACGTGAATGAAATGTTTGAAGCCTATCAGGAATTTTTATCCTCTGGAAGCAAGTAGGTAGAGAACCGCCATTCGAATAGCCACTCCATTTTCTACTTGGTCTAAGATGATCGAATGAGGTGAATCCGCCGCATCTGAACTTAATTCTACTCCTCGGTTGATCGGCCCAGGGTGCATTAATACGATTTCTTTGGGTAATTCATCCAACATTTTTCGAGTAATTCCGAACGATTGCGCGTATTCACGAAGGCTTGGAAAGTATTTAATTTGTTGGCGTTCCAATTGTATCCTCAACACATTTGCGGCATCGCACCAGGCGAGGGTACTTTTGACATCATGTGAAACTTCGACGCCTAAAGATTGAATATGTTTAGGAATGAGCGTGCTAGGGCCACACAAGCGAACTTCTGCTCCTTGTTTTTTCAGGGCATAAATATTGGATAGTGCCACGCGAGAGTGTAAAATATCTCCTACGATCGCTATTTTTTTACCGGCTAAATCCCCCAATTTTTCACGAAGTGAATAAGTGTCCAAAAGCGCTTGGGTCGGATGTTCGTGGGTACCGTCACCGGCATTGATGATATTCGCTTTAATGTGTTTGGCCAAATAATGTGGAGCCCCGGGACTCGAGTGCCGCATGACGATCATGTCGACTTTCATGGCTAAAATATTGTTGACTGTATCTAATAGGGTTTCTCCTTTTTTTACGGAGCTACTGGACGCTGAGAAATTGATGGTATCGGCCGATAATCTTTTTTCGGCTAGTTCAAAAGATAATCGGGTGCGGGTGGAGTTTTCAAAAAATACATTGGCAATCGTGACATCACGCAGGGAAGGGACTTTTTTAATGGGTCTATTGAGGACCTCTTTGAATTCCTTGGCCGTTTTTACAATTAGGTCAATGGATTCTGCATTTAAATCTTTAATTCCTAATAAGTGTGGCGATGTTAACATATTTCTTTATTGGGTAATTAACCAAATTTTATCTGCTTCATGTCCCTGTTCCGTCCATTCCACTAACACTTTTTCGGTGGTTAACGTATTGACACTTTTACCTACATAATCAGGGTGTATGGGTAAATCTCGACTATAAATTCGGTCGATGAGTACGCAAAGTTCTACTTTGGCGGGTCGGCCAAACGCGTTTAAAGCATCCATGGCAGCTCGAACCATTCGGCCAGTGGCTAAGACGTCATCTACTAAAATAACACGTTTATTTTCGACCAAAAAGGGTATTTCTGTTGAGTTGGGTGATAAAGGACCGCCTCTTCTGAAGTCATCCCGATAAAATGTGGCATCTATTTTTCCTAGTGCTGGTGGATTTTCTAAATGCTTACTTAATTCAGCGGCTAACCTTTCAGCAAAATAAATACCTCTGGGTTGTAAACCTAGAATAACTGTTTCTGTTCCGATGATTTGATTTTCAATGAGCTCTTGGCATAACCTTGAGATGGTTATTTCCAACAATGGGCTTGATAGAATCAGCTTGCGAGTCATTGCTGCAAAGGTATTAAAATTTTCTGAGCAATTATTAATTAAATATAGTCTCGTTTAAATCAAATAGAGGTAACACTTGGTCTTTATCTGAGATAATCGGATTTTCAAAGCTCCAATCAATGGCTAATTCAGGGTCATTCCAACGAATTCCTGACTCCGCATTTTTGTTCCAAAAATCAGTGCATTTATACACAAATATAGTTTCTTCTAAGGCGATAAATCCATGAGCAAAACCAGTCGGAACATAGAGCATATTGCCTTTTTCTGCCGTTAATTCAAACTTTTCATGCTGCCCAAAGGTCGCTGAACTTTTGCGTAGGTCCACAATGATATCGATTACTTTTCCAGTCATGCAACGTACTAATTTGCCTTGTGCATGTGGGTCTTTTTGAAAATGTAAACCTCTTAAAACACCAGCGATGGAAAAAGAGTAATTATCTTGAACAAAATTTTCTGAAATCCCGTTGCCCGAAAATAAATTTTGATTGTAAGACTCATAGAAATGACCTCTTTCGTCAAAAAACTTAGTGGGAACACATTCAATAACTCCGGGGAGTTGGTGTTTTATAAATTGCATAGAATCCGGTAATTTTGGCCAACCTTTGTTTGATTTTGCGTAGGAAAGACCTTTATTTGTGTCAAAATTATTGATATTTAGGCATTAATACAAAGCCTTCTTTTCAAAACGACATGAATTCCATTCAATTAGTTCAACAAATCGAATCAAAGGGCTCATTTTTATGCGTAGGCTTAGATTCTGACCCTCGATTAATTCCATCAAATTTTCAAAAAGAATCGGATCCAATTTTTGCTTTCAATAAGGCGGTCATTGAGGCCACGGAGAAATATGCGGTGGCTTACAAGCCCAATATTGCTTTTTATGAGGCTTTGGGGCCAAAAGGTTGGGAAAGTTTGCAAAAGACCATGGATTATATACCCAAAAATGTTTTTACCATTGCCGATGCTAAGCGTGGGGATATTGGAAATACGGCGTTAAAGTATGCACAGACTTTTTTTGAGTCGGCATCGAGTGGATTTAATTTTGATTCGATTACCGTAGCGCCCTACATGGGGAAAGATTCGGTGACTCCTTTTTTAAGCTTTGAAGATAAGTGGGTTATTTTATTGGCCCTAACCTCGAATGAGGGGAGTGCAGATTTCCAATGGCTCCGAGATGAAAATAATATACCGCTTTATGAGCATGTGATGCGGAAGTCGATGGAATGGGGTGGGGTGGACCAATTAATGTTTGTGGTAGGAGCTACAAGAACTGATTATTTGAAGCATGTCCGGCAGATTGCCCCAGATCATTTTTTTTTAGTTCCTGGGGTGGGAGCACAGGGAGGAAATTTAGAAGATGTGGCTAAGTATGCCATGAATTCGAAGGTGGGTTTATTAGTTAATTCCTCTCGTGGCATTCTATATGCGGGAGATGACACGTCGGTTTCTGCTGCGAGAGAGGCTAAAAAAATCAAGGAAGAAATGAGTATGTATTTAGATCAATTTTGGATAAAATAAATTATGGAATTAGGCATAGGAACCCCCGCATTATTGTTTTCAACAGTTTCCTTGTTGATGATTGCCTTTACAAATCGATTTATGTCGATAGCCTCCTTGATCCGAGGATTGCACGAAAAATTTCAGAAAAATCCTGCTGAATCCATTTTAAAGCAGATTCAAAATTTACGTTTACGCATGTCATTGATTCAATATATGCAGATTATTGCGATTGTGAGTTTGATCTTGAGTGTGATATGCATGTTTTTATTGTTCATGAATGAGCAATTGATTGCTCGTTGGTTTTTCGGATTAGGTTTACTATGTATGAGCATTGCATTAGGATTGAGTGCATGGGAAATCACGATCTCGACCAAAGCGCTGGAAGTGGAATTATCTGACATGGAAGATGTTCTTGGAAAATGAATATAAAATAAAAATATATTCTAATAGTATTTAAAATATGAAATTTTTATTATTTTTGTGTACAAAATTGATATAAAAACCGAAAGGATACAAAAATACTACTTAGGCGGATTGAATAAAGGCTCGGGATTTTTCTGAGTCTTTATTGTTTTAAGCCTTTAATACCAGAGCAGAAAGAGGGGGTAGGTTGGTGGATATGGAGAATGCTTTTCCTTGCCAATTGATTGCCTCCGTCATCACAGCACCTGAAATTGGATAATCGCTACCGCCATAAATTCCTTGATCTGAATTGAAAATCACTTTCCAAACGCCAGGCAATGGTACTCCAATTCGGTAGTTTTCTCTAGGAATAGGAGTTAGGTTCAGGATCACGATGATTTGTTGCTTCGCTGTTTCTCCCTTTCTTAAAAAGCTGATGACCGTATTTCCTTGGTCATTTCCTTCGATCCATTCAAATCCACCGTAATCGAATTGTTTTAGGTGCAAAGCGGGTTCTTGCCGGTAGAGTTTATTGAGTGCTTTGACGGTATTTTGAATTCCTTGGTGTGCGGGTATATCGGCCAAATGCCAGTCGAGACTTTGGTCGTGATTCCATTCATTAAATTGGCCAAACTCACCGCCTTGAAAAATTAATTTAGTGCCTGGGTGCATAAATTGTTCACTGAAAAGCAATCGGAGGTTCGCAAATTTTTGCCAATCATCCCCGGGCATTTTTTGAAGAAGGGCTCCCTTTCCGTAGACCACTTCATCGTGAGAAAGGGGAAGGCAAAAGTTTTCAGCAAAGGCGTATATCAGTGAAAATGTCAATTCATTTAGGTGGTGTTGGCGATAAATGGGATCTTTTTGAAAAAACCTAAGGGTATCATTCATCCAACCCATCATCCATTTTTGGCTAAAACCTAGGCCGCCATGGTGCACAGGTTTGGTTACCCCGGGAAAGCTGGTGGATTCCTCGGCAATCATTTGGATGTCAGGAAATTCTGCAAATAATTGGGAGTTTAGCTCTTGGAGAAATGAAATAGAGTCCAGGTTATGGTTCCCACCCAGGGCATTTGGCTCCCATTCTCCTTCGTTTCGGGAGTAATCCAAGTACAGCATAGAGGCCACCGCATCTACGCGCAGGCCATCGATGTGATAACGATCAAGCCAGAAAGCAGCATTGGATAGTAAAAAACTTCTGACTTCCTTTCGTCCATAATCGAAAATATAGGATTTCCAGTCGGGATGATAGCCCTTTTTAGGATCGGGGTGTTCAAATAAACAGGTTCCGTCAAAATTCCGAAGTCCATGTTCATCCCCAGGAAAGTGGGAGGGTACCCAGTCTAAAATAATCCCTATATTGGCCTCATGCAATTTTTCGACTAAATTCATGAATCCCTGTGGATCTCCAAACCGGGAAGATGGTGCAAAATAACCGGTGATTTGGTAGCCCCATGAAGGTGCGTAGGGATGCTCCATGATGGGCATAAATTCCACGTGAGTAAAGCCCATTTCTTTTACATAGGCGACCAATTTATAGCTTAAATCCTCATAGGACAGGTATTGATTGTCGAGTGTTTTTTGCCATGAGCCCAGATGAACTTCATAGATGGACATGGGTGATTTCAAGCTATTATGAGTCGGCCTGTTTTTCATCCATGCCTGGTCTTTCCATTCTTTGTAGGTATTCCAAACAATGCTAGCGGTTTTTGGAGGGGTTTCACAATAAAGACCGAAAGGGTCTAATTTTTCTAGATAGTTTCCTTCTTTTGTTTTTATCCCAAATTTATAGGTTTCCCCGGTGTGGACATGGGGAATAAAACCTTCCCAGATACCAGAGGAATCCCAACGTGGAAATAAGGTATGTGATTCTTTATCCCAAAAATTAAAGTTGCCTAATACTTGAACGGATTGTGCATTAGGAGCCCAAACGGCAAAAAATGTTCCTTTTATGCCTTCTTTTGTTATTTCAAAAGCCCCTAATTTTTCGTAAAGTCTTGAATGCTTGCCGTGTAGGAACAGGGAAATATCGAAATCACTAAGAAGAGAATGGGGGAGTACTTCGGACATAAAGGCTTCTAAATCAATTAATAGGCTAAAATAGCGAAATTTATTTAGATTTATTATCTATTTATTTTAATCGACTATTTTGAATCTTTCTCAAAAACTGCTACCTTTGTGCCACCAAATTCAGTTTTGGTCCGTTCGTCTAGGGGTTAGGACACGTCCCTTTCACGGATGAAACACGGGTTCGATTCCCGTACGGACTACCAGAAACCACTCAGGGCGAGTGGTTTCTTTTATTTTACGGGGGTGGTAGCAGAAGTGGTAGCACGAGAGGTGTTTTCGATCGAAATTTAACTTCTTTTAAATTTAAACGAAGTAAAGAAATAACCTCTTCCGGTCTACTTTTGCTGACGATTTACAAATCTTCATTCTCGCTACATGAAAATCAAGGACTTACGTTAAATCGTGGGTCCTTTGCTACGTGAGGTTTGCGTGAGGTTTTAAAAACATAACGGAGCCTTAATAGTTGGGAATGTTTATAATTGAAAACATTATCTTATTTTTAATTTTAATAATAAAATATGGAAGTAAATCACCCACACCACCCAACACATAAAAAGAAATGGGCTGAATACATTATTGAATTTGTGATGCTATTTGCTGCTGTAACTCTTGGATTTTTTGCTGAAAATGTAAGAGAACACAAAATCATGATTGAACGTAAAGATCAAAACCTATTTTCTATCTTACAAGATTTGAAACAAGATTCAATTTAT
>CAMDRO010000024.1 GCA_945906795.1 Spirosoma fluviale | reverse complement strand
GCTTGGGAATGAGGGGTGGTTGTGCCATCGACGGGATTGAAGTATTAGCCTTATATACCTTGAGGCGCTCCGGTTTCACCATTTCTGAAATCATTTTAGGGATCAATGTGATCTTGTTTTTAATCGCAGCGATTGGCTTAGGAATGGTTACGGCACTCTATGCCATGCTGACTTATTTTATTGCCACTCGGAGCATCGATTACGTAGTCGAAGGTTTAGAGGAATACATCGGCGTGACGATTATTTCCAAAAACCATGAGGAGATCAAAAAAGCTGTTGTCATGCAAATGGGAAAGGGGATTACCGTATACAAAGGGGAACGAGGATTTATGAAAGATAGTTTTGATGTGAGTCATCCGACCGATATTCTGTATACCATCATGACGCGTTTCGAGGTTAGGCATTTAAGAAATTTAGTTCTCGAATATGATTCCAATGCCTTCATTTTTACGAATATCATCAAAGAGGCTGCTGGAGGCGTATTGCTCAAAAGGAAGGGAGATCATTAATTTTTTGTAATTTTTTAATTTGACTCTTGTAATTCAAATCTATTAATCGTAATATTGCAATATTATAATAGATCATGGGAATTACCAAAACCGATTTGTTTTCAATGGAACAAAATGCCATAGCACACATGGCTAAGGTTTTAGGACATCCAGCCCGAATAGCGATATTGCAGTATTTGGTCAGGTCTACAACTTGTATCAATGGAGATTTGGTACAGGAATTAGGACTTGCCCAGGCAACTATTTCCCAACATTTACGTGAATTAAAGGAAATCGGGTTTATTCAAGGAACGATTGAAGGGGTGTCTGTTTGTTATTGCATTAATCCAGAAAAATGGGCGGAATTAAGCCATTTATTTGGAGCATTCTTTGATGATTATAATAAAATACAAAAATCAAACTGTTGTTAATTATGAGCTTTCCACGTATGCATGTGTCACTTTATGTCAGCAATTTAGCGGCTTCAGTGAATTTTTACACCACTTTCTTTGGTCAGGCTGCCGACAAAATTAAGCCGGGTTATGCCAAATATATTTTGGAAAAACCTTCTTTAATCATATCATTTATTGAAAACCCCGAACGCGTTCAGCCAAATTTTGGACATCTAGGTTTTCAAATGGAAACCTTCGAAGAAATGTCTGAATTATTAGTTAAAGCAAGTACTCAAGGAATAGTATCTAAGGAGGAAATTGGTACCTCATGCTGCTATGCGATTCAAGATAAATTTTGGGCCACAGATCCCGATGGTGTTCAATGGGAAGTTTACTACTTCCATGAAGATGCTGAATTTAATGATCCGCATTATGCTTCACAAGATACGTCCGCTTGCTGCATGCCACCCGTTTCTCAAAAAGAACAAATAAACTTATCTGAATTAACGACCGTTAACACCTGCGCACCAAGTTCCGGTTGTTGCTAATTGAATATAAGATGAATATTACGCTAAACGAAAATATAGAATCAATTTTATCGCTTGAAATATCTGATGCGCGTAAATCTGTTCTTCAGCCCTTAATCGATTACATCAAATCAAAGCGTGAGAAGGGTCAGCCCATCCGACTAAATTTCATTTGCACGCATAATTCACGGCGATCACAATTTTCCCAAATTTGGGCACAAACGGCTGCGGATTATTTTGAAATACCGGCTTTGTGCTACTCCGGTGGTGTGGAAGTGACGGCCTGCAATGAACGAACCATTCATTCTTTGGAGCGTTCAGGCTTTATCATTTCAAAACATGGCCACTCAAACCCCATCTATTTTATTTTACAAGAAAAAGACGTCAGACCCATCATTATCTTTTCAAAATTGTATGACGATTTCATTAATCCCCATGGGATTTTCGCAAGCATTATGAACTGCTCCCATGCAGATGAAAATTGTCCGTTTATCCCTGGCGCCGAAGCAAGAATCCCCGTTCGATATGAGGATCCTAAGGAGTTTGATGATACTGATCTCGAGCCTATAAAATATGACGAACGATCCAAACAAATCGCCAGCGAAATGTTTTACGTTTTTTCGAGGGTGTAGGTCAACTTGTATGGTCTCTGACAATGAGCCAACGGCCCTTAATTTTTTTCATTAAAATGGTGAAATATCCACCCACATCTCCTTTTTTAGGGCGTACTAATTGCCATTTTCCTAAAATCCATGCCGTTTTACCAGCCGTTATGTCGATTTCCTTGATGTCAAACGTTAAATTCCCCATCGTTTCCTGATCTGGATACGTAGTGAGGTATCGTTGTAAAGTAGTTTTCCAGCCACTTGTAATCCCATTTTTGCCAATAAACTTTAGGTCTTCCGATTTTTCATAGTATTCCATGAATCCTGGAACATCCCCCTTATTCCATAAGTTTACTTGTGTTTTTAGCACGAGCTCAATTTCCTTTTGTTCTGTTTTCGCCTGGCTAAATAAGGAATGCAAAGGCAATAAAATTAAAAGAATAAACAATTTCATAGGTCCTAAGGTTAGTTGAAAACAAATTTGTCGACAAATATTCAATTTTGGTAGCAAAATAAATGCTAAATTTTTAATTGATTGATTATTGTATCATTTTTGTAATATAATTAATTCAACCTGTTTATGAACAAAATTTACACTCTATTAGCTTGTTTATGTTTTTTACATATGTCAAGTTCTTTTGCGCAATCTCCTGATGAAAATCGATTTGTCAAATCAGTCCTGGCTGAAAAGCTAGACGAGCCTATGATGATGACTTTTCTACCTGATGGTCGAATTCTATTGGCCGAACGTAAGGGTGACGTCAAGCAATTTGATCCCAAAACGAAGCAAACGAAAGTGCTTGCGCACATTAATGTAAACACGAAATATACCAATCGGATCGGTACCATTCGCGAAGCGGAAGAAGGTTTACAAGGAATTATTTTAGATCCTAACTTTAAAGAAAATCATTGGCTTTATGTGTATTATGCACATCCTACGGAGAAGAAACACGTGTTGGCTCGTATCGAATTAAAGGGTGAGGAGTTATTAGTAGACCAACAAAAAATCGTATTAGATGTCCCAGTTCAACGTGAGGAATGTTGCCATACTGGTGGTGGAATGACTTTTGACAAATCTGGAAACTTATTTTTAACCATAGGTAACAATACAAGTAATAGCAATAACGATGGGTATTCACCTATTGACGAACGTCCGGGCCAAGCCTATTGGGATGATCAAAGAGGTGCCGCCTCGACCAATGATTTACGTGGTAAAATCTTGCGTATTCATCCTGAAAAAGATGGTACGTATTCGATCCCTAAAGGAAATTTATTCCCTGTAGGAACGCCAAAAACGAAGCCTGAAATTTACACGATGGGACACAGAAATCCTTGGCGTGTAAATGTTGACTCAAAAACCGGATTTATTTATTGGGGCGAAGTAGGCCCAGATGCTTCTGTGGATGGACCTAAAGGACCTCGTGGATATGATGAATTTAATCAAGCTAAAGGACCTGGATTTTTCGGTTGGCCTTATTTTATCGGGAATAATTTTCCATATACCGACTTTAATTTCGAGACTTTAGCGATAGGGCCTAAGTATAATCCGGTGAATCCAATCAACGATTCTCCAAATAATACAGGTTTACGCGAGTTGCCCCCAGCACAAAATGCTTTTTTATGGTACCCTTATGCTAATTCTGAAGAGTTCCCATTGATGGGAGCCGCGGGTAGAAGTGCAACGGGCGGACCTGTATATCATCGTTCTGATTTTCCTACAGCCAAAAGAGCTTTTCCAGCTTATTATGAAGGAAAATGGTTAATTGTTGAATTTATGCGCGGTTGGATTATGGCCGTAACCATGGATGAAAAAGGAAATTACAAATCCATGGAGCGTTTTCTGCCTAATCAAAATTTCGGCTCTGCCATCGACATGAGCTTTAGTCCTGATGGCGATTTATACGTATTGGAATATGGTTCTGCTTGGTTTAAAGGAAACGACAATGCACGCTTAGTGAAAGTTGAGTACCAAGGAGGAAACCGTAAACCTCAAGTAGAAATTTCAGCATCTAAATTAAAAGGTGCGGCTCCTTTCAAATCAACATTGTCTTCTGAAGGCACCAAAGATTTTGATGGCGATGCCTTAACCTATACGTGGACCGTTAAAAAATTAGGCACTTTAGTGAAAACGTTAAAAGGGGCCAGCGCTGAATTATTTTTAACAAATCCAGGCACATACCAAGTAACCTTAAAAGCTACCGATGCAAAAGGAGCTAGCAATACGAATTCACTAGAAGTATTAGTAGGTAACGAAGCACCGGAAGTTGACATTGTTTTAAATACGGCCAATAAATCATTTTATTTCCCAGGTCAAAAAATCAATTATCAGGTGACTGTCAAAGATAAAGAAGACGGAATATTAGGAAATGGAATTAAAGAAGATGCCGTAGCTACTACGCTGGATTATATTCCTTCTGGTTACGATCCGATTGAAATGGCGCAGTCACACCGGAAGGCCGACAGTGAATTGTTTGCATCTGCTGGTTTGAGATTGATTAATCAGAGTGATTGTAAATCTTGTCACATCAAAAATGTGCGTTCCGTAGGACCTAGCTACCAAGAAGTGGCGGAAAAATATAAAGGTCAAAATATGATTGATCATTTATCCGACAAAGTGATTGCCGGTGGAAATGGAGTTTGGGGTGATCATGCGATGGCTGCCCATCCTCAAATTTCAAAAGCAGATGCTAAAACCATGGTAACGTACATCATGAGTTTATCAGATCCCAAAGCGAATAATTCGATCGGATTGAAAGGTGATCTTTCGCCAACGATTCCTCAAGATCAGGCTACCACGAAAGGTGTTTTCGTCGTTCGTGCCACTTATTTAGATAAGGGTAACAAAAAGATGGCCCCTGTACAATCTGAGAAATGGGTTTTATTACGCCATCCATTTTTAAATCCAGAAAAAGCAGATGTGCAAGCAGGTATCGAGCAATTAATCACTCCTTCTCGCTCAACCAACATGATCGGTCAAAATCCGTTTGTTGGATTCAAGTCCATTGATTTAACAGGAATCAAATCATTGGATATTACAGCTACTGCGCCTGGCAGATCTAATGCTTCAGGTGGGGTGATTGAGGTGCATGTGGGTTCTCCTACAGGTCCGGTGATTGGTAAAACGAGTTTCATTGCGGTTTCTCAAGCAAGTTTTGGTGGTCCTCCAGCGGCTGCTAATCCAAATGCGGCTCAAAAAGGCGCTCCTTTAGGAACTCCAGTAGTGGCTCCAGCTACTCCAGCACAAGCTGGTGGTGGTGGCGGTGGAATGCGTCGTGGTGCACCCATGCCGGCCATTAAAGTTGATATTCAAGCGACAACAGGTATGCAAGATGTGTATTTTGTAGCGGTAAATCCAAAAGCATCTGTAGCACAAACCGTGGTACAGATTATAGGAATAGAAGCAAAATTATAAGATGCCAAAAATTACTTCGAGTGCACATGTATTTGCTAACTCGGTTGCGATTTTAGACCCCAATGGGGAGTATACTTACCAACAATTAATCGATGCGTCCAACCAATGGGCGTATCGATTTTTGTTAGGGGCTAATGATTTACAAGGAGAGCGGGTGGCCTTTATGGTCCAACCGGGTTTTCATTATGTTGCAGTCCAATGGGGGATTTGGAAAGCTGGCGGTGTCGCCGTTCCCTTATGCATTAGCTATCCCATCGCTTCTTTGCAATATGTTTTAGAGGATGCGGGGGCAAGCCAAGTGGTGATTGACACCGATTTTCAAGAAGTTTTATTGCCGTTTGTGCAGTCGAGCCAATTAACATATCATTTGGTTCATGAAGAAATTACCCCACAGGAAATCAGTCTGCCTGAGGTTTCTTCTGATCGAGCGGCCATGATTTTGTATACCTCGGGTACCACTTCACTTCCCAAAGGTGTGGTGACCACTCATTCAAATATTGATTTTCAAATAAGCTGTCTCGTCCAAGCTTGGGAGTGGCAATCGACCGATCGAACCCTTTGTATTTTACCTCTGCATCATATCCACGGCATCATTAATGTGATCGGTTGTAGTTTAACGGTAGGTGCCGTCTGTGAATTTATGCCCAAATTCAATGCGGCCGAAGTTTTCAATCGATTGCTTTCAGGCGAATTGACCGTTTTTATGGCGGTGCCAACGATTTATTTCAAACTCATTTCTCATTGGGATTCATTGTCGGTCGCAGACCAACATGTCATATATGACACCTTGATTAAATTTCGCTTAATGGTATCTGGGTCTGCGGCGCTACCTGTTTCTGTCATGGAAAAATGGCATATCATCAGTGGTCATTGGCTTTTAGAACGGTATGGAATGACTGAAATAGCCATGGCCATCAGTAATCCTTTTCATGGGGAAAGAAGACCTGGGCATGTTGGACTCCCTTTGCCCGGAGTTTCCGTGCGTTTGATGGGTGATACTGACATCATTAAAGGAGAATTAGAACCTGGAGAAATTCAAATCAAAGGCCCCAACGTTTTTCAATCCTATTGGAATAAACCATCAGCGACCCAAGAAACTTTTACGGAAGATGCTTGGTTTAAAACGGGTGATGTCGCCCATTTAGATGCTGGATACTATAAAATTTTAGGACGTAGTTCAGTCGACATCATTAAGTCAGGAGGATATAAGTTATCTGCTTTAGAAATTGAGGAGGTATTACGCATCCACCCTGATATCGAAGATTGTGGGGTCGTGGGATTGCCTGATGAAGAATGGGGCGAAGTGGTTGCCGCCGTTTTAGTCTTAAAAAATGCACTGACTAAAGAAGAAATAAATGCTTGGTTGCGCGAGCGCCTGCCTGGGTACAAGGTTCCTAGACTTTATCATTTTGTGGAAGAATTACCCCGGAATGCCATGGGAAAAGTAACCAAAAATGATTTAAAATTAATGTTTTAAATTGCGAATACGCAAATGAAATGTGGGTATGAAAAAAATGATCTTGGGTTTTCTTTTTTTAAGTTTTTGTGTTCAAGCGCAAAAAAACATTACCACTGCTTCGGATGCCTCTGCTCCCTTGCATGCATTAAAGCCTGATTATCCAACTCCCTATGGAATACCTGCCATTTCTGACATTCAAAAAACGATTGATCGCGTATTTGATTATTTAGAAAGGGCAACGCCTTCTACTTTTGTGGACAAAAGTTCTGGTCGGCCATGGACCCCTGACCTTGTGTATTCAGACCAAGTAGTTTTCGCGAAAGGAGATTTTAGGCCCATATCTTATGAATGGGGCGTGACTTATTCAGGCATGTTGGATTTATACCAATGGACCGGTGATACAAAATACCGTGATTATGTATTTAAGCGCTTGGATTTGATTTCATCCGCCGTTGAACCTGCTCGGAAATACGATGAAAAAAATAAAGGGAAGGCACATACGTTAAGAGGCTTAATTCAACCCAAAGCATTGGATGACATCGGAGCGATGGCCATGGCTGTGTTAAAAGCTAAGAAATCAGGTTTTTCAAGCGACATGTCATTGGTGATTCAGCGAGCTGCTGATTTTATTTTAAAGGAAGAACATCGTTTGCCAGATGGTACATTAGTTCGTATGCGTCCCTTGAAAAATACCATGTGGTTGGATGACGTATATATGGCGATACCGGCATTGCTCCAATTGGGCATCACGTCTAAGGATGAGAAGTTTTTTGACGAGTCGTTTAAGCAATTTTCTGCTTATCAAAAGCGGATGTATAATCCTTCATTAAATGTTTTTATGCATGGGTATTTGGAAGGAGCGGAGGCGCATCCAGAATTCCATTGGGCTCGGGCAAATGGTTGGGCTTTGTTGACAAATTCAGAAATGCTGATGTATTTACCTGTAAACCATCCGGGAAGGAAATTTATGTTGGCCCAATTAAAAAACCACTTAAAAGGGCTCATGAGTTTGCAAGATGGGACGGGTTTTTGGCATCAATTATTGGACAAAAGCGATTCGTATGTAGAAACTTCGGCCACGGCCATTTATGCGTATGTCATTGCAAATGGTGTTAATGAAGGTTGGCTCGATCCTAAAATTTATGGCCCTGCGGCCATTTTAGCTTGGAATGCCGTCAATTCACGTGTGAATGCGCAAGGGCAAGTAGAAGGAACTTGCGTGGGAACTGGTTTAGCTTGGGATCCTGCATTTTATTATTTCAGACCTATTTCTCCTTTTGCGGCTCATGGCTATGGACCTACTTTATTGGCCGGTTCGGCGATGATGGAAATGTTGAAAAATTATCCATTTGAAATCAATGATTCAGCGGTTCATTTACTGAAAAAGGATTAGTGATTTTTCAGACCCAGTAATTTTTCTCCTAAATCGCTAAGCACGGCGACAGGTTGGGATTTTTCCAACTGCCTTGGATCACCAGGAAAGGCATAACCTTCAGGAGCAATTTTATGCTTCCATGAGTGGATGCGCCATTGTTTCAATGCTTCATTGTCTTGCTCCGCTGGCATCATGGAAATATATTGAGCCACGCGGACTTTGTTGGCCGTCAAATTAGGTCTAATCCCATGGGCAAGAAGGGAATTAAAAATCAATAAATCCCCTGCTTCTAATTTCACTTTGTGTAATTGGAAACCAGACGTATCCGGTTTGAAACGATCTCGGTCTTCAGGCTGTGTTTTTTTCCATGTATCGTAAGATTGATACAATTCAGGAATGCACTGAAAACCACCCATATTTTCATCTGTTTGATCGGCTAAGGCTATGACGCCCTGCACATTAACCGGTTTTGTTTCGGGGTCATAATCCCAGTGAATAAATCCCTTGAATGGTTTATCGGCTTGGACAGGAAAATTTAAATTACAACGGTCGATGGTCACCCATAAATCTTCCACTCCCCAAACATCCACAAAGGCTTCATATACTCTTTGGGCCTGCCTATTTTCCCATAATAAAGGATGATTGTACATTTCCACCATGCCAGATCCAACGAGTTCCTTCATTTGCATTTCAGCTCTTGGCTCCGTATGCCAAGTATCTGCTTGTTCTGGATCTTTTTCCTCAAACTCCCAAATAGCTTTTGCCGTTAATGCAGCGGCCTCTTTGCTAATGGCATTTTTTACGATGACAAAACCATTTTCTTTCCAAAACTTAAATTCCACTTCACTGAGCGCGCGTAGTGATTTTCCATTACTTCGGTCGTTTAATTTGGCGATACTACTTTTAGAAATGGATGGATTTCCGGGGATGTCCTCATGCTCATTTTTAAGTGCCATGGTTGGATTCATTGTTTTGTTTTGCATCTTAAATTCATTTATGATTTTGCAAATTAGTAAGTTTGTGTAATTCATAACACGAATATTGTTAAAAAAATGAGTAAAAAAGATATTTTAAATACTTTGGAAATAAACATAGAACGATGCAGAATTTATTTGATTTAAGGGGTAAGGTAGCCATTGTAACGGGCTGTAAACGTGGCATTGGCATGGAAATGGCCATAGGTTTGGCGGAGGCGGGAGCCGATATTATTGGAGTTTCAGCTTCTTTGGAATTGGAGGGTTCTGCTATAGAAAAGGCTGTGAAAGCATTAGGTAGAAATTTTAAAGCCTATCAGGCCGATTTTTCAGATAGAGAATCTTTATATGATTTCATCAAAGCAGTACTAAGAGATTATCCCAAGGTTGACATTTTGGTTAATAATGCTGGGACTATTTTGCGCGATCCTGCCGCAGAGCATTCAGATGAATATTGGGATGAGGTATTGGAGGTGAATTTATCTTCGCAATTTATATTGAGTAGGGAAATAGGCCGGACGATGTTGAAAGCTAGCTCTGGCAAAATTATTTTCACGGCTTCTTTGTTAAGTTTTCAGGGAGGTATTAATGTGCCTAGTTATGCGGCAAGTAAGGGAGGGATTGCGCGTTTGACGATGGCTTTAGCCAACGAATGGGCTGGACAGGGAATTAATGTGAATGCGATTGCCCCTGGATATATATCAACAGATAATACATCGGCTTTAAGGGAAGATAAGGTTCGAAGCGCTTCTATTTTGGGTAGAATTCCAGCAGGTCGCTGGGGTGATGCGAAAGACTTTAAAGGTCCCGTCGTGTTTCTAGCATCGGAGGCGTCTAACTATGTTCACGGGACTATTTTGACGGTAGATGGGGGTTGGATGGGACGATAATCCTGATTAATTCCATTTATAGCCCTATTGGAATTTAAATTAAGGTCGTTTTAGGCCAAGCAAGTATTTTGAATTAGGCGATTTTTTTTGTTATTTTCGAATATGCTTGTTCGCCTTTTCAACCATCACATATATGATTGACCGTTAATCGATAAAAATTCAAATTAAAAACAAAACCAATTTACAATGAAAAAATTCTTATTCATTTTTACACTGATGACATCCGGGGCTTTTGCTCAAAAAATAGACATTAATAAACAATTTGCTTTAGCGGGCCAACAATACCTTCGGATGTTGGCAGATCATCCAGACACTTCCGTAACGATACATTCGGCCAAACCCGATGGGTCTTATCGCAATTTGCCATCTAGTTGGTGGTGTTCGGGATTTTTCCCAGGTGGACTTTGGTATTTATTTGAAAAAACAAAAGATCCAAAATGGTCAAAAGCAGCACAATTGTGGACAGAAGCTGTTAGGAAAGAGCAGTATAATACAGGAACACATGATTTAGGTTTTATGATGTTTGATTCTTTTGGAAATGGTTTACGTTTAACGAAAGATCCAGCCTATAAAAAAGTTTTGATTCAGTCTGCCAAATCGTTAGCTACTCGATTTGACCCCAAGATTGGCTTAATTAAATCTTGGAATAGCTTTAAGGGAGGGTATAAATATCCGGTGATCATTGATAACATGATGAATTTAGAGTTGCTATTTTGGGCTTCTCGCGAGACGGGAGATCAACGTTTTCATGACATCGCCATCACGCATGCAGACAATACGATCAAGAATCATTTTAGACCTGATTATTCAAGTTATCATGTGATTTGTTATGATCCTGAAGGTAAAGTTTTGGCCAAAAAACAACATCAGGGATATCAAGATGAAAGTACTTGGACTCGCGGACATGCCTGGGCGATATACGGATATGTAGCTATGTACCGTGAAACAAAGGATAAAAAATACCTGGAATTTGCTCAAAAAATCACCGATTTTTATTTGAATAACCCGAATTTACCGAAAGATAAAATTCCGTATTGGGACTTTTTTGCACCCAATATTCCGAATGAAGAAAGAGATGCTTCAGCGGGTGCCATTACGGCTTCAGCTTTATTGGAATTAAGTAAATATTCAGGAGCCAAAGGAAAAAGATATTACAATGACGCCGTAACGATGATGGAATCTTTGTCTAGTCCTGCTTATCGGGCAGCATTGGGAGAAAATAACAACTTCTTGATCAAGCATTGCGTCGGGGCTAAAGGCTTAAATTCTGAGATAGACGTTCCCTTAATTTATGCGGATTATTATTATTTGGAGGCTCTGTTAAGGTTGCAGAATTTTAACAAAAAGAAATAAGCGTTTATCCGCCTACATCGGTAGCTTTTCTCATTTAAAAATGGAGGAAAGCTACCTTTTTTAAGACATTTTTTGTAAATTTGCCCTTCATTTTTACCATTCCAATGTCCTTAAAAAAAATACAATCTGCCCTCATATCTGTTTATTATAAAGATGGTTTAGAATCTATTATTCGATTGCTTCACCAAAAAGGCGTCACGCTTTATTCTACGGGGGGGACTCAGTCATTTATTGAAGCATTAGGCATACCGGTAATTGCGGTAGAAGACTTAACGGGATATCCTTCCATTTTTGGTGGCCGCGTAAAGACCTTGCATCCTAAAGTTTTTGGAGGGATTTTATATCGGAGAGATTTGCCTGCTGATGTGGAGGTGGCCAAGCAATTTGAAATACCGGCCTTGGATTTGGTGATGGTGGATTTGTACCCTTTTGAGGAAACGGTCGCTTCAGGTGCGTCTGATGAGGATATTATTGAAAAAATTGACATTGGGGGTATTTCATTGATTCGAGGAGCTGCCAAAAACTTCAACGATGTTTTGATTGTGAGTTCGCGTGAACAATATTCAGAAGTGGAGTCGATTTTGAAGGCGAGTGAGGGGGCAACGACTTTAGAACAGCGACGGATTTTTGCGCAAAAGGCATTTTATGTGTCTTCGCATTATGACGGAGCTATTCAGCGATATTTTGCGGGTGAGTCGGCAGATTTGTCTAATTATACGAGCTTGGCGTCTAACTCGTTGAGATATGGAGAGAACCCACACCAACAAGGTACATTCTATGGTGATTTGAGTGCATTGTTTGATAAATTACATGGCAAGGAATTGTCCTATAATAATTTAGTGGATGTGGATGCTTGTTTGTCCTTGTTGGATGAATTTGAAGAAACAGCTTTTGTGATCATTAAGCATATGAATGCTTGTGGGGTGGCGACGGGAAAAACGGTGAGGGAAGCTTATGATAAGGCCTTGTCTTGCGATCCGATTTCCGCATTTGGAGGTGTTTTGGCAACGAATAAGGTGGTAGACCAATCGGCTGCCGAATCCATTAACCCTTTATTTTGTGAAATATTAATTGCTCCGTCCTTTACGGCGGAGGCTTTGGCCATTTTGCAAACGAAGAAAAATCGGATTTTGTTGAAGCGAAACCAAGTGGGCTTTCCTAAAAAAATGTTTAAAACATTATTGAATGGTGTTTTAGAGCAAGATAAAGATTTAGTGATGGAGGGGGTGGCTGATTTCAAAACGGTGACTAAAGTTGTACCTACCGATGAGCAAAAGCGCGCTTTGGCCTTTGCGCTCAAGATTTGTAAGCATACTAAATCGAATACGATTATTTTGGCCAACGATGGCCAGTTGTTGGCCTCAGGCGTGGGCCAAACCTCTAGGGTGGACGCTTTAAAGCAAGCGATCGATAAGGCTAAGGAGTTTGGTTTTGATTTAAAAGGTTCCGTAATGGCTTCGGATGCATTTTTCCCTTTTCCGGATTGCGTGGAAATTGCAGGAAATGCGGGGGTTGTGGCGGTCACCCAGCCTGGCGGATCGATTAAAGATCAGGATTCGATTGATTTTTGTGATGCGAATCATATGGCGATGGTGATGACCGGAATTCGTCATTTTAAGCACTAAAATTTTTCACTGGATTTTATTAGTTTTTCAGCGGAAAAATCTTTATTTTTAAACATTAAATTCTAAAATTTTTACGGATGGAGATTCTTTAGGGATCAAAGTCCATTTAACCATTTATAAATAAATTATGTCAGAAGCACAAGATTCATCAGCCGAAGATCGGGCAAATTATGGTGCAGATAATATTCAAGTTTTAGAGGGATTAGAGGCGGTTCGAAAGCGACCATCTATGTATATTGGTGATACGGGATTTAAAGGTCTTCATCATTTGATATGGGAGGTGGTTGACAACTCCATTGACGAGGCTTTGGCAGGTCATTGTGATACGATTAAAGTAACGATTAATACGGATAACTCGATATTGGTGGAGGATAATGGTCGGGGTATTCCAACGGGCATGCACACGAAGGAAAAGCGTTCTGCTTTAGAGGTGGTTATGACGCTTTTGCATGCGGGGGGTAAGTTTGACAAGGATACGTATAAGGTTTCTGGTGGTTTGCATGGGGTGGGTGTATCTTGTGTGAATGCATTGTCGACGGATTTGAAGGTGACGGTTTATAGTAGGGATGGAAAAATATACCAACAAGAATACAAAATCGGGGTTCCTCAATATCCGGTTAAGGAAGTGGGAACTACGGACCGTACGGGTACATCTGTTTTATTTAAGCCGGATGATACTATTTTTACGATCACAGAATATAAGTATGAGACGGTAGCGGGTCGTTTACGTGAGCTTTCGTTTTTGAATGCGGGCATACTTATTAAGTTGACGGATTTAAGGGAATTGGATGAAGATGGTGTGGCTAAGACGGATGAGTTTTTCTCACAGGGTGGTTTGCGTGAATTCGTATTGTATTTGGATTCTACGCGTGAGCCATTGTTATCAGAGCCTATTTACATGGAGGGGGATAAAAATGGAGTGCCAGTTCAGGTGGCCATGATGTACAATACGTCCTATTCAGAAAATGTGGTTTCTTATGTGAATAACATCAATACGATTGAGGGTGGAACACACGTGGCCGGATTTAGGGGTGCATTAACGAGAACGTTAAAAAATTATGCGGATAAGTCCGGCGCTTTAGAGAAATTAAAAATAGATATTGCGGGGGATGACTTCCGTGAAGGATTGACAGCGGTTATTTCAGTTAAGGTGGCTGAGCCTCAGTTTGAGGGTCAAACCAAAACGAAATTGGGTAATGGAGAGGTAACTGGAGCTGTTTCATCGGCGATGTCGGATATGTTAGAATCTTGGTTAGAGGAGCATCCTAGAGAGGCTCGTCAAATTGTGGCGAAGGTAATATTGGCAGCTCAGGCGCGACATGCGGCTAGAAAAGCGAGGGAAATGGTTCAAAGAAAAACTATTTTAGGTTCTAACTCATTGCCAGGTAAATTGGCCGATTGTTCGGACTCGGATCCAGAGACTTGCGAGATTTATCTAGTCGAGGGAGATTCGGCTGGTGGAACGGCTAAGCAGGGTAGAAATCGTGCTTTTCAGGCTATTTTGCCTTTGAGAGGAAAGATTTTAAATGTGGAGAAAGCGCAGGAATACCGCATTTATGAGAATGAGGAGATTAAGAATATGATTACGGCGCTAGGGGTTTCGTTTGGTAAAGATGGAGATGAGCGGGCATTAAATATGGATAAGTTGAGGTATCATAAGGTGATTATCATGACCGATGCTGATATTGACGGAAGTCACATTCGTACCTTAATCTTGACTTTCTTCTTTAGATATATGCGTGAATTAGTGGATAGAGGGTGTATTTACATCGCTCAACCTCCTTTATATCAAATTAAAAAAGGTCAAAATATTCGGTATGTTTGGACTGAATTACAAAAAGAACAGGCGATACAAGAGCTTGCTGGAGGAGGAAAAGAAGACAATGTAGGTGTTCAGCGATATAAAGGTTTGGGAGAGATGAATGCGGAGCAATTATGGGAAACGACTATGAACCCAGAATCGCGGACATTGAAGCAAGTAAATGTAGAATCTGCTATTGAGGCTGATTTATTGTTTTCGATGTTGATGGGTGACGAAGTAGCTCCACGAAGAGATTTTATTGAGAAAAATGCCAAATACGCAAAAGTAGACGTTTAGTTAATGATTTTTGATTTTAAATCTTTTTATTTACGGAGTATTCATGCGGAGTCTGATCAGGATCGACAGCTGATTAATGTAGAGCTAAAAAATCTTTACGATTCCTTAACCCTGGACGAAAAGCAAATATTTAATTTGGAACTTCAAAAGTTTTTGATGTCCGAAGTAGGTAGATTGGGTTCTGACTATGAGGCGATTAAGAATCAAGTGTCAACCAAATAGAAAAAATGGTACAAACAGATCAATATACAGATTCAAATTCGAATGACAAAGATTCTCAACCTGGGAATCTTTTGTCTTTCTTGAGACCTAAAAACTGGAAAATCAATTTATTGGCTTCCAAGGATCCGACATGGAAATCGGATAAATCCATGCAAAAATCGCATGAAATTCAGTTAAAGGCAAAGTTTATTTCACGGGATCTTTCTTGGCTTAAATTTGATGAACGGGTGTTAGATCAGGCACGTGATACGAGTAAGTCACTTTTTGATCGATTGAAATTTTTAGCCATTACAGCGTCTAATTTAGATGAGTTTTTTACGATCCGAATGGGTTCTTTGTATAATTACATCGACTTTGGGAAGGAACGAACGGATTATTCAGGCTTACGAGAAGTGCCATTCAAGCAAATGCTTATTTCATCGGCGCAGGAATTTAGTCAGGAAAAGCATCAATTATTTATCCATGAGATATTGCCGCTTTTTCCTGAAAACGGATTGCTTTTAGCCTCCTTTTCCGATTTAACTACGGTAGAACAGTCGGATGTGGAAACCTATTTTAATAGGACGATATATCCGATGTTGACCCCGATGGTTTTTGATCACACCCACACTTTTCCAAGTCTGTTGGCCAAGACCTTGATTTTTGGAGTTATTACCATCGGAGGACCTGAAAAAAAGGTTGGTAAGGGAAAATCTGAGCGTGATCGCAAAATATCTTTTGTTCAGATTCCGCTTAATTTAGCTCGGTTTTATGTGATCGAGCGCGAGGATAAAATTGTCTTTTTGCCGATTGAAGAATTGATACGCCAACAACTACAAGTCCTTTACCGAAATGTAGAAATAGAATCTACGACACTTTTTAGGATTACTAGAAATGGGGATTTTGATTTAGTGGAGCACGAGGATACGGAAACAGATTTTGTCGACGAGATAAAAAAGAAAATAAAAGACCGACGTTTAGGTCGAGTTACGCGAGTCGAGGTGGAGCAGGAGCATTCTGAATTTTTGCTCGGAGAAATGTTGAAACGCTGGTCTTTAGAAAAGTCCGATATATTTGTCAAGCAAGCAATTTTAGATTTCACTGCTTTTTGGCAGATCCTAAAGCATTCAGAATTTAAAGGTCAGGTGGCTGTTAACCCTCCAGTAGTACCCCCATTAGGGTTAAAGTCCATTCAGATTGGCGATATTTTTGAAACAATGAAACGTGGGGATATCCTCTTGCATCATCCTTATAATAATTTTGAGCCGGTCATTCAACTATTAGAGCAGGCGGCAGATGACCCAAATGTATTAGCTATTAAAATTACCTTATACCGTATTTCAAAGAATTCGAGAATTGTGAGTGCCTTATTGCGTGCCGCTGAACAGGGTAAACACGTATCGGTTCTTTTTGAAGTGAAGGCGCGTTTTGATGAAGAAAATAATATTCGTGAGGCCACTAGGCTTCAAAAAGCAGGTTGCTTTGTGATTTATGGAATTCCTGGCTTAAAGACGCATACCAAATTATTGCAAGTGATTCGAAATGAAGGCACATACGTGATGAGTTATGCTCATTTATCGTCTGGAAATTACAATGAGGATACGGCTAAATTATATACTGATTTAGGCTTATTGACGACTGACATTCGAATTACGCAAGATATTGCCGAATTCTTCAATGTAATCACGGGGCATTCCATGCCCACTCATTATGAACATTTAATTACGGCCCCTCGGGATATGCGAAACCGTTTGATTGAGATGATTGAACTTGAGGCCGACAATCATAAAGCGGGATTGCCCGCAGGAATTTGTTGGAAAATTAATTCATTGCAAGATACACTAACGATGGAAGCACTTTATAAGGCATCTAAAGCAGGGGTTCCCATCCTGTTAATTGTTCGTGGAATTTGTTGTATAAGACCTCAAAGATCAGGTTTATCGGAAAATATTTACATCAAATCCATTGTGGGAAATTATTTAGAGCATACCCGGATTTTCTATTTTCATAATAACGAGGATCCGAAAGTTTATGGCGGTTCCGCAGATGTCATGGTGCGAAGTTTTGATCGACGAATAGAATCTTTATTTGAATTGGTTAATTCGCGGGCAAAAAACTTGGCAATCACCATTTTAAATTGGAATTTGCGTGACACGGTCAATTCGTATGAAATGCAAGAAGATGGAAATTACTGGAAGGTTGAAAGCGATGAACCCTTTAATACTCACCAAGAATTTTATCATTTGAAAGAAGACGACTTAGTGAATTTGGTTCCATTTGAGAATTATACCTTAAATTTAGAGAGTAAGAAAGAATAAATACACCAACGAATTTTATATAAATGGAACGTTTTACTGGGTTATTGGGCATTGTGTTGATTTTAGGAGTTGCTTTTTTGATGTCGAATAATCGAAAGGCCATTAATTACAGAACCGTGGGCGTGGGTTTGTTATTGCAAGTTGTATTAGCTGTATTTATTCTCAAAACAGAAGTGGGACAATCCTTGTTTCAATGGCTTGGTGATAGTATCAATACGCTGTTAGGTCAGGCAGATAAGGGTGCACTTTTTGTGTTTGGTTCGCTGGTCGATCGCAATTTAATGACCAAAGCGTTTGGCCCTGGAAATGATTATATTTTCTTTTTCAAAGTGGTTCCCACCATCATTTTTGTAGCTGTTTTAGTCAATATGTTTTATCATTTGGGCGTTTTACAACGTATTGTTTCTACCATGGGAAGAGGCGTACATTGGTTGATGGGCGTCAGCGGTGCGGAAGCCTTGTCGAATGTTGCATCCACTTTTGTCGGACAGGTGGAGGCTCAAATCATGATCAAGCCATATTTGAAAAACATGACAAATTCTGAATTGATGGCTTCTATGACAGGTTCTTTTGCCTGTATCGCGGGTGGGGTCATGGCGGTTTATATATCCTTGGGCGTCCCTGCGGCGTATTTATTGGCTGCCAGTTTAATGGCCGCCCCAGGGGCTTTAGTGATTTCAAAAATTATTTTTCCGGAGACAGAAAAGTCAGAAACAGAGGGTGAAGTCAAACTGTCCATTGAAAAGACGCACGCTAATTTGGTGGATGCGATTGCAGCCGGTGCGAGTGAAGGGTTAAAAGTAGGGATGAATGTGATCGCTATGTTAATCGGTTTTATTGCTTTAATTGCTTTGGTGGATTTGGGCTTGGGCCAATTGGGTGAATTAATTAATATGCCTAGCTTATCAATGAATTTAATTTTAGGAAAGGTGTTTTCTGTTTTTGCTTTTGCCATGGGGGTTCCGGCCGTCGACATAGAAGTGGCGGGTGCTTTAATGGGGAAGAAAATGGTGGTCAATGAGTTTGTGGCTTACTTGGATTTGGTTAAAATCAAAGATACCTTAAGCCCGAAAACCATTGCCATTACGAGTTTTGCACTGTGTGGCTTTGCTAATTTTTCTTCTGTGGCCATTCAAATCGGCGGAATAGGGGAGCTAGCCCCATCTCGCCGCTCCGACTTGGCCAAATTAGGCTTTAAGGCTTTAATTGCAGGAACTCTTGCTTCTTATTTATCGGCTACTTTAGCTGGTTTACTCTTGTAATATGCGCATTGATCCCGAAACCGTCGAGCGAATTAAGCAAGCAGCTGCGGTGGCCGAGGTCATTGGGGACTATGTGACTGTAAAAAAAAAAGGAGCTAATTATTGGGCTTGCTGTCCTTTTCACGGGGAAAAAACTCCTTCTTTTTCGATCTCCCCCAGCAAAGGAATTTATAAATGTTTTGGTTGTGGCAAAGCCGGTGATTCGGTTCGTTTTGTCATGGACATGGAAGGTCTAGGCTATGGGGAAGCTCTCAGGCATTTGGCTAAAAAATATGGCATTGACATCCAAGAGGAGGAAATGAGCGATGATCAGATTTTACGTCAAAACGAACGTGAGAGTCTGTTTATTATGTTGGATTATGCCAAAGAATTTTTCAAAAAGCAGTTGTACGATACCGAGGACGGGAAGTCTATTGCTTGGCCATATTTTAAAGAAAGAGGTTTTTCAGATTCAACACTTCAAGCGTTTGATTTAGGATATAGTCCAGAGGCCTGGGATGCTTTGTTGAAATCTGCCATTAAGCAGGGATTTTCCCAAGAGATAATTGAAAAGGCGGGTTTGGTCACTCAAAAAAATGAGGATGGTAAGGTGTATGACCGGTTTAGAAACAGGGTCATTTTTCCGATTCACAATGTTTCAGGAAAAATAATTGCTTTTGGGGCTAGAATTTTAAAGAACGACGCGAAATCAAGCCAAGCGAAATACCTGAATTCTCCTGAGACGGATGTCTACCATAAATCATCGAGTCTATATGGAATTCACCAAGCAAAAAATGAAATACGGAGCTTAGACGTTTGTTACCTAGTCGAGGGCTATACGGATGTGATCTCGCTGCATCAGGCGGGCATAAAAAATGTGGTGGCTTCCTCTGGAACTTCGTTGACCGTGGAACAAATCAAACTGATCGGTCGATTTACCCAGCATATTACTGTCCTTTATGATGGAGATTCTGCGGGTATAAAAGCCGCATTAAGAGGTATGGACCTTATTTTAGAGGAGGGCTTGCAAGTTAATTTAGTGGTTTTTCCAGAAGGTCAAGACCCAGATAGTTATGTCAGGAAAATTGGCTCTGAGGCTTTCATTGAGTACATAAAAAAAGAGTCTAAAGATATTATTTCTTTTCAGGCCAATTTATTTTTACTGGAGGCCGGGGATGATCCGTTCAAAAGATCGGAGTTAATTAAGGAAATGGTGTTAAGTATTTCCAAAATTCCTGATGCCATTCAGCGAAGTCTTTTTATTCAGAAAACGTCTTCATTGATGCGCTTGGACGAAGATGTGTTGTTGGCCGAAATGAATAAAATTCATTTAAAGAATTTAAAGCAACGTGGGGGGGGCAACTTACAAGCTGGATCTGCGCCAATTTCGGGCCAAGAGTTTAGGGAAGTCCAAGGTTTGATTGAACCCACAGTTGATTCCGGGCTTGAATCGTATCAAAATTTGGCTTTTTATCAAGAATCGGAATGCATTCGTTTGTTGGTCAATTTCGGTCATCTGGAAATAAATCCTGACAAAGCCCCCGGAGTTTCTGTCATCCAATATTTATTGGAAGAATTAGAAGGTGTGTTATTCCAAATGCCCCTATTTAATAAATTGATGGAAATCTGTAAGGAGGAATATCAAAATAAAAGAAGCTTAAAGCCCGATTTTTATTTGCATCACACCGACGAAGAAATTCAGCGATATGCTATTGATTGCTCCTCTGAAAAACATAATTTATCGTCTACTTGGAAAGATAAGCATGAAATTAAAGTCACAAATGAAGCTGAAATGCTGGAAGATTTAGCCTATAAAAATGTGTTGAGGTTGAAAAAAGTCTACAATGACCAAAGGTTGCAGGAATCTTTAGACCTAATGGCTAATTTTCAGGGAGACCCTACTGACATGAACGATTTGTTAATGGATTTCATCAAGCTTAAGGAAATTCAAAAAAAAATATCCCAAGAATTAGGAACCGTCATTGAAAAATAAGCTAATTTTATAGGATTTTTATTTGCATGAAAAAAATATTGACTATTTTCTCGATGTTGGTTCTTCTGTCTCAGTCAGGAGGATTTGCGTTACGTTATTTTGTATTAGAGCAAAATGCTACGCTGGAAGGAGGAGCCAAAGAAATTTTTGTTGATATTTCAATGCCCTATCAAAATGATTGGCAAGCACCGCAAAACATCTCCGCAACCATTCAAAAAGTAAATAGTTCTTCGCACGCCGATTGCCAAAAAAGAGTTGAACTAGAAATGCAGACTAGCATGGAATCGGAAACGAATGGTCGAGATTGTTTTTTAGTATTGGCAGAGCGAATGAATGCATTTGTAGGAGATGAAAATTCTCCCGTACCGGCTAATAAGAAGTTACTCATAACGCTAATGTCAGATTATTGTGAACGAGTCGAGACTTGGGTTTTCTATATTATTGAATGGCCATTAAAAAGATTATTACATCAACATCTGATTTTGTCAACGATCAATTATCAATCAGATGTATATTCACCTCCGAGGAAAGCATAATTTTTTTTGATACATTTTTATCCAATTTTAGGATTATATAATCTTAACACAAATTCTTCGTATTTAAAATTTTAAGCAAAATGAAAAAAATAGTTATATTCATATTAATAGGTTTAATGCCTTCTCTTGTTCAAGGTCAAGGTTGTATTGCGGTTCGTCACATGAGTTGCGCCTTGGGATCAGGACCTAATTCAAATACGTTAATGCAACCAGGTCAATGGCAAGTTGCCTTAGGAATGCGTAGTCTTCATTCTTATAAGCATTTTGTGGGTACAGAATATCAGCCACAAAGGGAAACGGAGGGAACGAACGTCATTAACAATACACAAAGTGCTGATTTTGGGATTACATATTCAGTGACTGATCGTTTGTCAGTAAGTGTTAATTTGCCATTTTCTTACAATGATCGGTCTTCTATGTACGAACATTATGGAAATGCAGTAACAGGGAATCCAGGAAGGAATCGATTTGAAACAAAATCTGTCGGATTGGGTGATGCTCGTCTAACCGCTAATTATTGGATTTTAGATCCTTTAAAACACCCCAAAGCGAATGTTATGTTGGGCCTAGGTGTAAAATTAGCCACCGGAAATTCCAATGTAAAAGATGTGGTGCATCGTCGTAAAGCGGACGGCTCAGATTATACCTTAGAAAAACCGGTAGACCAATCGATCCAACTAGGCGATGGTGCGATTGGTTATAATATAGAAGTTCAAGGTTATAAGTTACTGGGAGCAAAATCACTCTTGTATTACAACGCGTTTTATCTACTCAGCCCACAAAATGTGAACCAAACGGAGCAATATGCTTCAGATAAACCCATTGCAGATTTGATGATTCGATACCATTCGGTGGCAGATCAATTTGCTGCGCGAGTAGGAGTGGCTTATGATTTAATTCCTACTAAAGGATTTCAAGTTATGTTAGGTGGTCGAATAGAAGGAATTCCTTCTTATGATTTAATAGGTAGAAGTGATGGTTTCAGACGTCCAGGGTATATCATTTCACTTGAACCCGGAATTTCTTATTCCAAGTCGAAAAATATGTTTTCTTTAACCATGCCTTTGGCCCTTGTGCGTAATCGAATTAAAAGTGCGTATGATTTAAAGGATCCTGCTGGATTGAGACAGGGCGATGCTGCATTTGCGGATTACTTTATTTCTGCGACGGTGAGTCATCGGTTTTAGTTTTATGGTGTAATCAATTGAAAATTCAACATTAAAAAACGCTAACAAATTTGAGCTTTCCAACTCAAAATGTTAGCGTTTTTATTTTAAAAAATCTGTAAAATTAAAGTCCTAAAACCTTATTGTTAAATTCCTCATCTGCCCCTGTTCCTGCAAAATCGTCAAATACTTTTTCAGTAGCTTTGATGATGTGACTGGCAATAAATGGCGCTCCTTCGGTGGCTCCTTGAACGGGGTCTTTGATGCAGCATTCCCATTCTAAGACGGCCCAACCGTCATACCCGTATTGAGTAAGTTTAGAAAATATGCTTTTGAAATCCACTTGGCCATCGCCTAGAGAACGGAATCTGCCTGCTCGGTTGATCCAAGATTGATATCCTCCATACACACCTTGTTTGCCTGTTGGGTTAAACTCAGCATCCTTCACATGGAACATTTTAATACGTTCGTGGTAAAAATCAATGTATTGTTTATAGTCTAAAGCCTGCAACACAAAATGCGATGGATCATACAACAAATTAGCACGCTTGTGGCCTTTTACTTCATCTAAAAACATTTCAAAAGTTACTCCATCATGTAAATCTTCCCCCGGGTGAATTTCGTAACACAAATCCACACCCGCTTCGTCGAACGCGTTTAAGATGGGTAACCAACGGCGTCCCAATTCCTTAAACCCTTGCTCCACTAAACCAGCAGGTCTTTGCGGCCAAGGATACACCGTGTGCCACATTAATGCACCCGAGAATGTTGCATGTGCCGTTAAGCCTAAATTTTTAGACGCCTGTGCGGCATATTTTAATTGTTGGATCGCCCATTCTGTTCTAGCCTTTGGATTCCCCTTCACCGCATTGGGTGCAAAGGAGTCAAATCCTAAATCATATGCGGGGTTTACCGCAACTAATTGTCCTTGTAAATGGGAAGAAAGCTCCGTTATTTGTAAGCCTTTGGCTGCCAACATCCCCTTCAGCTCATCGCAATAGGTTTTTGATTCAGCCGCTTTTTGTAAATCGATGCAGCGTCCATCCCAAGAAGGAATTTGAACTCCTTTATACCCAAGAGATGCGGCCCAAGTGGTAATGCCATCTAATGAATTAAATGGGGCTTCATCCCCCATGAATTGCGCCAGAAAAATCGCTGGTCCTTTAATCGTTTGCATAATTAATAAGGTTTATATTTTCACCCAAGCTTGCTTGCGTGTACTTTCTAAAATTCGTTCACAAATTAACAACTCACGGTACCCATCCGCAAAAGTTGGAAATTTAGGATTTTCCGGTTGCTTGCCCTCTTCGATGGCTGCGTATACCTCTTTAAATAATTGTTTGGACGTATCTGAAAATCCTTCATTATGTCCTCCCGGGAATGTCATTAAGGCAGTGGCTTCCGGATAGGCCAACGAGGGATCGCGCATGAGCACTTGGTTTGCTTGGTCGCGGTTACCAATCCACATTTCATTGGGTGATTCAGAATTGAATGCAAAGGTTTTATTTGAACCTGAAATTTCTAATTTCAATTGGTTTTTACGTCCAGCTGAAACTTGAGAAACGGTCACGGAACCTCTGTTTCCATTATCAAAACGCAATAATACATTGGCGTGATCTTCTGTGTTGATAGGCACATCCGCGTAATCTTCGGGTTGTAACATTTTGCCCGAATAGGTTTCAACGGGCTTTAATGGCTTCTTTCTGAATTTATGAATGGTATTAAAATCAGCCATGACCTCCACTGTTTTTAATCCAGTGATGTATTCGATGACATCTAATAAATGCGATCCTATGTCGGCAATCGCCCGAGAATCACCTGACTTATCAGGCTCTAAACGCCAATTGTAATCGGTCGCATAGAATAACCAATCTTGTAAATAAGAACCTATAATGGAATAAATTTCGCCTAAATCTCCTTTTTCCCGCATCGTTTTCATTTGGCGTACCAAAGGATAATAACGTAAATTAAAATGTACAGCATTCACTAAACCTGACTTAGCCGCAATAGCGACTAATTCTTCTGCTTCGTGTAGATCTTTGGCTAAAGGCTTTTCACAAATTACATGTTTTCCAGCTAATAAAGCGGCTTTTGACTGCGAATAATGTAGGAAATTTGGAGTACAGATATGCACACTTTGAATGTCGTCTTGCTTCAATAAATCTTCGAACGTATACCAACGCGCTATTCCCAATTGCTTCGCCTTAGCCTCGGCTAATTCAATGGTTACTTCACAAAGAGCGGCTACTTCCACATTGGGTAAACGTCTTAATGCTTCAATATGGGCTGGTCCGATAAATCCTGTGCCTACAATGCCAATTTTAATTTTATTCATGATTGTTTTTATTAATTAAATTTCAAATTTAATCCACTTATTTTTATTGTCTTGTGCTGATTTAACGACGTTAGAAATGAATGCCATTCCTTTTATTCCTTCGTCTATTCCAGGGAAATCGTACAAAGGGTTTTGCGGTTTTCCTTCCCATCTTGCGCGCAATGCAAAAGCAAAATTTCTGTAAATATTCGCAAATGTTTCGACATATCCTTCTGGATGGCCAGCGGGTTGTCGACAATGCGCATTCGCTGCATCACTTAATTGGCCTACAGCCGTACGAATATTTCGGCTGCCCCCATCTCTTGATTTTAAAATCATCGTATTAGGGTCCATTTGATGCCAAACAAGACCCGCCTTACTTCCGTATATACGTATATTTAAATCGTTTTCTTCCCCATTACAAATTTGAGAACAATGTAAAACACCTCTGGCACCGTTGCTGTAATGAATCAAAATATTTCCATCATCGTCTAATTTTCGACCTTCCACAAAAATCGTTAGGTCAGCGCAAAGTTCGTCAATTTCCAGACCAGTGATATATTCAACAAGGTTTTCAGCATGAGTACCAATGTCTCCAATCGCGCCTGCCGCTCCGCAACGCTCAGGATCTGTTCTCCAAGCCGCTTGTTTTTGACCTGTAGCTTCGACTAAATCAATGAGCCAGCCTTGAGGATATTCAACAATGACCTTTCTGATTTCACCTAATTCTCCTGCATCCACGAGCGCCTTAGCCTCTTTGATCATCGGATAAGCTGTATAATTGTGCGTTAAGGCGTAAATCAATCCTGATTTATCAATTATTTTTTTTAATTCTTTCGCTTCGGGTAAGTTTAAGGTAGCAGGTTTGTCGGAAACGACATGAAATCCATTTTCCAAAGCCATTTTTGCCGCTGGAAAATGCAAGTGATTGGGAGTGACGATGGTCACAAAATCCATACGCTCGCCTTCAGGCAGCTGCTTTTCCTTTGAAATCATTTCCTCATAGCTTGCATAAACGCGAGCTAGATCTAAATACAATGCTTCTCCAGTTTCTATAGATTTTTGTGGGCTTGAACTAAAGGCTCCACAAACGAGTTCGATTTCACCATCTAATTGAGCCCCCCGACGGTGAACAGCACCTATGAATGCCTCTAAACTTCCACCGATCATCCCCATCTTAATTTTTCTACCTTGTCGGCTTTTTGCCTGCGTAGAAGTACCACCTTGTATCATAATTAAAATAGATTTATAATTATACAAAAATAGGGCTTAATTTCATCAAATTGCCCATAATTAGACTTTGAATTTACTGAATTTTATAAAAAAAATTAGAATTTTTTAATAAAAAATCAAAATCTTTTTGTTTTTTTGACATAATTTTTTCTATTTCATTTTTAATTTTTTAAAGAAAACCTATTTTTTAAACCTTTAACTAAATCCAAACAACTATGAGTCAACCCATTAATGCAAACCGCCTATTCTTGGCAAGTTGCTTTGCACTTATCACGACTGCCTTTTCATTTAGTATTCGGGCAGGTATTTTACCCCAATTAGGAACTGAATTAAGTTTATCTAATGAGCAATTAGGTCACATTAATCAAATGTGGTTCTTAGGTTTCCCAATTTCTATGATTTTAGGGGGTGTTTTCTATTCGGCCATTGGTCCAAAATTGATCATGCAAATTGCTTTGATCGCTCATGCGGTAGGTATTTTGATGACCATTTACGCAGTAGATTACAGTACCTTATTGATTTCTACTTTGTTGATCGGATTAGGAAATGGATGTACAGAGGCGGCTTGTAATCCTATGATTGCAGATTCTTATTCTGGTTTAGATTTCAATAGTAAATTAAATCGGTTCCACATGTGGTTCCCAGGTGGAATTGTCATTGGATCTTTGATTTCTAAATTCATGACGGATTCAGGAATGGCTTGGCAATCACAAGTGTGGGTCATTATAATCCCTACCGTTGTTTATGCCTATTTATTTTTTGGTCAAACTTTCCCTAAACCACGGATCGTAGAAAATAGCACTTTGGATAACTTTAAGGCCATGTTGAATCCATTATATTTATTTATGGCTGCATGTATGGCTTTAACTGCAATTTCTGAATTTGGTCCTCAGCAATGGGTTGGCCCTATTTTAGCCAAGGCAGGTGCTAGTCCTATGCTGATTTTAGCTTTAGTTACAGGTTTGATGGCTGTTGGTCGTTATTTTGCCGGACCACTTATTAAGCAATTGAATACGGTAGGTGTTCTATTAGGTTCAGCCGTATTTGGTGTGATTGGTATTTACATGATGAGCACCATGGACGGTTCAATGCTGTATGTAGCTGCTGTATTTTATGCTTTAGGAATTTGTTATTTCTGGCCTAATATGCTGGGTTATATAGGTGAGAATTTACCTCAAACAGGTGCATTAGGACTTTCTATTTTAGGAGGTATTGGTATGTTTTCTTCTTCCATGTTCCAGCCGATCATCGGGGGTTGGATTGATCAAAACAAAACATCTGCTTTAGGTAGTGGTTTAGTAGGTGATGCAGCTGATTTAGCTGCTGGCCAAGCAACCTTGTCTAATATGTTGATTTTCCCAGCCATCCTGATTGTTGCATTTATTGGTTTATATTTCTTAGGAAAGAAAGTAAATCATGCATAAAAGGAATTTTTAATATTTCAAGAAAGGGAACTTCGGTTCCCTTTCTTATTTTAATTTTGTCCATATTTTAAATCTAAAAGGATGAATCGGTGTTTAGGTTTGATGCTATTGATTAGCCTATTGGGCAGTTGTAAGCCAGATTGGAAATTAAATCCAGCTCATGTAGCGGATCAATTAAATCGAGCAGCTGCGGAAAATAAGGAGTCGAAAGTCCTATTCACCACTCATTTGGGAGATTTTGAAATTGAATTAGATAAAAGAACTCCTTTGCATCGCATTAATTTTATCCGATTGGCTAAAATGGGGTATTTTGACGAGCGACATTTTTACCGAAATATTGATGATTCAGGCATTCAAGGAGGTGGTGAATTCATGGATCGATTAGGTTATTTAGTACCCGCTGAATATATCGATGGGCTAAAGCCAGTAAGAGGAAGTATTGCGATGGCGCGATATGATGAAGGCAATCCAGAAAAGGCGTCCTCGCCTACCGAATTTTTTATCGTAACCGATTCTGAACAGGCAGCACCCTTCTATAAAAATTATGTCGTTTTTGGGAAGGTAACCAAAGGGTTGGCTGTGGTGGATTCCATTAAAGCTGAAAAGTCCTACGATGAAAAGCCTGTAGTGCCCGTAAAATTTTCTATTTCGGTGTTGAATTAGGCGCTAACATTTTGCTGAAAAAATAAAACAGTAGAGCAAAAATCATGACCAATAAGCACCCCAAGACATTTAACCACAAAAAGGCCATTAAATCTACTTTCCAAGCGTAAATCACGAATGCTTCGGCCAACAGAGCAGCCCAAAACACATGTGTTCCTTTTGTTTTTGGCAAGTAAAATGCACAAAGAAAAATGCCTAAAATCGTCCCATAAAACCACGAGCCTAAGATGTTGACCACCTCGATCAAGCTTCCCATATTGACCGCAAATTGAGCTACAATGAGACATAAAACCCCCCAGCCTAACGTAATTAGTTTCGATACAATCCAATAGTGTTTATTGGTCGAATTTTTATTTAAAAATCTTTGGTAAATATCCACCATGCTGGTGGAGGTCAATGAACCAAATGCCGAGGCCATCGATCCCATGGAGGCCAACAAAATCATGGCGATTAGAAACCCGACAATCCCGATAGGTAATTGGTCTATGATAAACCGCAAAAAGATATAATTAGTGTCCTGAGGCTCTATTTTTTGTTCATCTTTATTGATATAAGCCACCGCTTCTTTTCTGACCTCATCTTGCCTCGCTTGTAATTTTTGTAATTCATTTTTGATTTTTGAGGTTTCGACTGGGTTCTCTAACGAATGAACTAATTGGATATCTAAGTCTTTTTTAGCCTGAAAAATAGCTGATTTTTCAACCTCAAATTTTTCATGCCCTTTCGTTGCGACCCATTTTGCTTCAGAGTTCTTGTTGAAGAACATCGGTGGTTCATTGAACTGGTAAAACACGAAAACTAAAATGCCTACCAATAAGATGAAAAACTGCATCGGAATTTTCAAAAACCCGTTTAACAGTAATCCTTTTTTACTTTCAGAGGCCGATTGCCCCGTCAAGTATCGACCTACTTGGCTCTGATCCGTTCCAAAATAAGACAATTGCAAAAAGAAACCCCCAATAATTCCAGACCAAATATTGTAGCGATTATTTAAATCGAACTTCCAATCAATCAAATTAATCTTACCCATTTTTCCTGCGATATGCAGGGATTCTTTTAAGCCAATCTCCTCCGGTAGTTTGTAAATGATCAGGACTCCCGCCATGACCATACCCGCTAAAACAACTGACATTTGCAACATTTGCGTATAGGAAATAGCCTTAGATCCGCCTAGAATGCAATAAGTAGTCACGATGGCCGCCGTAACGGCATTTGTCCAACTTAAGTCCCAGCCCAATAAAGTCGATAAAATAATAGATGGGGCGGCGATCGTTACTCCCGTCGACAAAGCCCGAGGGATTAAAAACAATAAACTCGTTAGGATTCGTGTTTTTGAATCAAATCTTTTTTCTAAAAATTGATATGCGGTATAAACCTTTAATTTATAATAATGAGGAATGAAGGTAACAGATAAAACAATCATGGCGATTGGAAGGCCCAAATAAAATTGGACAAACCGCATGCCATCGGTATAGGCTTGGCCCGGTGCAGATAGGAAGGTAATTGCTGAAGCCTGCGTGGCCATCACCGATAACAATATATGGTACCAGGGTAATTCTCGGTCGGCCAATAAAAATCCTTTTAACGATTTTTTGGCTTGTTTTCCTTGCCAACTCCCATAAGCGACAATTCCGCCAATCGTTAAAATCAAAACAATCCAATCTAGATATTCCATATTTTATTGAAATTGATTGGAAAGGATCATGAAAAAAATAATCACCGAAATTAGAAATGCAATTAGGCCAATATACCATTTCCCCCAACGAGGATTTATTTCTTCAGATTCCATTTTGGAGTGGTTTTGTTTATCAAATTTAATTCAGATTTTTCTTTATTCATAAATATAACAATCATTTTGGAATAGTTATTTTTGCTAATTACCTTTGCACTCCAAATTACGCGGGCGTGGTGGAATTGGTAGACATACCAGACTTAGGATCTGGCGCCGCGAGGCATGGGGGTTCGAGTCCCTTCGCCCGTACCAATGGCAAGCCCTCAACACTCTTAAGGTTTTGGGGGCTTTTTTACTCAAAATTTAAATTATAATCATATGAATATTTCACTCAACCACGCAAATGATTTACAAGGTCGTTTGTCAGTTGTTGTATCCGAGGCCGATTATCAAGAGAAAGTAGACGCCAAATTAAAGGATTATCGCAAGAAGGCGAACATTAAGGGATTTCGTCCAGGGATGGTTCCGACTGCTTTAGTCAAAAAATTATATGGGCAATCGGTTCTTGTCGAGGAAATCAATCATTTATTGGGTCATACGGTAAGTGATTATATCAAAGAAAATAAATTAAATTTAGTCGGCGAACCCCTTCCTGCCATAGAGGAAACGGATTCTATCGACTGGGAAAAAGATACGGAATTTACTTTTCATTATGATTTGGGATTCCATGGTGATTTCACTGTTGACCTAACTAAAATCAAATCACTTACCTCATACGAAATCAAAGCTGAGAAAAAGGAAATTGAAGAGACCATTGAAAACCTAAAAAAGCAATTTGGTGAGCAAACGCATCCCGATACGGTGGAAGATCGTGATTTAGTTTTTGGAACATTTACCCAAGGCGATTGGGTTGAGAAGTCTGCCATTCCATTGCATGCTATAAAGGATAAGTCTAAGAAAATATTTTTGGGTGCCAAAAAAGAGGATACATTGAAATTTGACATCGATCAGGTGTTTGTGGATAATAAATCATTGGCATTGGCAACGGGCAAGAAGGAAGATGAGGTTTCTGATCTAAAAGGAGAAGTGACTTATGTGGTGGAGGATATTACTCGCCAAATACCATCCGAGTTAAATGTGGAATTTTTTGATAAAGTTTTGGGTGCGGGGAAAGCCACAGATGAAAAAACCTTTAAAGAAGAATTGGTTAAAATTGTAGACGAAAATTATAAGAGGGAAGCTAATTATTTGTTGAAAATAGATGCTGAGAAAGCTTTATTGGATCAAATCAAAATTGACCTACCTGATGCTTTTTTAAAGACTTGGCTTATTCGTATCAATGAAGGAAAGTTTAATGCTGATGATATAGAGAAAGATTTTGACAATGTGAAAAAGGATATTCGTTGGAATTTAATTAAGAATAACGTAGCGGATAAATTTGAAGTCAAAGTAGAATATGCGGAGGTGGTAGAAAAAGCCAAAGATATGGTGCGTCAGCAATTTGGTGGTTATTTGTCGTCAGATCAGCCAGGCATCGAAGAAATGATTGAAAAAATTGCGATGGGATATTTAAGTGATAAGTCTAAGTCGGACAATTTCATGAACCTATACAATCAAGCATTTGCGGATAAGGTGTCCAATGCCATTGTAGAAAATATTTCTTTCAAAACGAATAAAATAGATGTGGATAAATTCAAAGCAATAGCTGCCGCACTGTAAGTATAAAAAGATTTTTTTTTAGAAGCCCCGTTTTTGCGGGGTTTTCTGTGAACAAAGCTATTTATTTTTCGGTTTAGTATATATACCGTTTTATAAATTGAAAAACATTAAATTTGAATCTTAAATAAAAATATCATGATTCCTAAGGATTTATCTGGAGAAGAGTTTCGTAAGTATGCCGTACATCATAAAGGTTTAAATGGCTTAGCGGTTGATCAGTACATGAATAATATCGTAGATCGGCCTATTCATCAAATTGATGACATGACCCAATACATTATTGAAGAGCGTCCGATGAGGTTTGCTCAAATCGATGTATTCTCTCGCTTAATCATGGATCGCATTATATTTATGGGCGTACCTGTCGATGATTATATGGCCAATATCATTGTAGCCCAATTGCTTTTTATGGAATCTACGGATGCCAAAAAGGATATCGTGATGTATATCAATAGCCCAGGGGGGTCTGTTTATGCGGGTTTAGGCATATATGATACCATGAATTATATACGCCCAGATGTTTGTACCGTTTGTACTTCTTTGGCAGCTTCTATGGGTGCTGTTTTGTTAGCAGGGGGTGCTGCAGGAAAGCGTTCCGCTTTAGAACATGCGCGGATAATGATTCACCAACCATCCGGTGGAGCTCAAGGTCAGTCGCGTGATATTGAAATTACGGCAAGAGAAATTGTCAAAATACGTCAAGAATTGTATCAAATTTTGGCTAAACATTCAGGTAAACCATTTGAGGAAATTGAAAAAGATTCTGATCGTGATTATTGGATGAAATCCGAAGAAGCTAAGGCTTACGGTTTAATTGATGAAATTTTAATTCGGACGGTCTAATTACATGGCAACTAAAAAAATAAATTGTTCTTTTTGTGGTCGTTCAAAAAACGAAGTGGGCATGCTTTTGTCGGGAATTGAGGGACATATATGTAATAATTGCTTGCAACAAGGATACGAAGTTGTTAATGAGGAGTTGGGGCCAGAAGGCAAGGAAAAAACATCAGA
>CAMDRO010000023.1 GCA_945906795.1 Spirosoma fluviale | reverse complement strand
GCAGGAGATACCTATACGGGTAAGACGACTTGGACCAAGGTAGGTACTTCTACTCGTTACTTAATTTCTGATGGAACATTTGGTTTGTATGGATGTCAGGGTGACGTCTACAAAGGAGATGTCGGAATTAGTGATGCTTGTGGTGTGCTCAGCATGAGCGGAGTAGATCAGTATGGATCTCCTTATTCTATGACGGTTATTAAGAGAACTGCTGAAATTCTAACCTTTAGTTTTGTAAATGGGTATGGAGACTTCTCGATTGTTAAAGTTAAATCCAATCCAGGAAAACCTTGGCCAACTTCTTTGAGGTAATCAATAGAAATTGAATTTATTCAAGGCAACGTCAGAAGACGTTGCCTTTTTTTGTTATGTATTAAAAGGCACAGGCAAAAAATAAAGAAATGAGTGGTTTTACAAAATATGATTGCCCTCAAATAAATGGTAAAAACATGAAAAAAGTATTAGTTAACGGAATTTCAGGATTTGTAGGACAGCATTGTGCGGCCGAATTATTAAAAAAAGGCTATGCGGTAAGAGGTTCCGTAAGGAGTTTATCTAGAACCGATGAAGTAATAAATGGCATTAAAAAAGAAATTGACCCCAAAGGCAATTAAAATTCCTAAAACTACTACAAAACTAAAAGTTTTAGGAATTTTGTGCACTTTAGTATCAAGAAAAATATTATTTAGTTGACTTAGGATTTCGTTCTGCATTACTTGGAAAAGAACTTGCTGCCGATGCGGGTCATATGTTAGAAAATGTCATTTATTTGGAACTAAAAAGAAGAAACCATCAAGTATGGATAGGTAAAACGGATAATTTGGAAGTTGATTTTGTCGTTAGAGTTCAGGAGGGTTACACAAAATATATCCAAGTTTCCCAAACGGTTCAAAATCCAGCGACATTAGCCAGAGAACTTAAACCTTTCGATCATATTCCAGACCACAACGAAAAGCTTTTAATTACGATGGATTATGATTCTGGTACATACAATGGTGTCAAAAAGCTGAATGCCATTGATTGGCTACTCAGTTCAGAATCTTAATCTCTATTAAAAGCTATTATCAAAACTTATACATTTTACAAGTTTTGATAATAGAAAATGATCTTGTTAAATAATTTTCGAATAGTCACATACTCAAGCATCACCTTTTTTTGCAACTCTGAAAGAGCGCTTCAATGAATTTATGCATGTAGCTTTGGGTGCAAAAGGTGATTAAATAGGGAATGAAAACGTAACTGGATCCGGACAGTTATTAGCATAAAACGAAAGATCTCTTTGGGAACAAACCCCCGGATAATCTCCTTGAAACCCTTGCATATTGCGAATCAATTGGAAATGCAGATGTGGCGGCCATCCCCCATTTTCAGCGGGGTTTCCCACCTGGCATAGCAGCTGACCCGCGGCGATTGGGGATCCTTTTTCAAGTGGAACTAAATCGGCAATGGATACATGTCCATATAAAGTATAGATTTTTTCAGCAGGATGATACAAAATAATCGTTGGCCCATAATTTCCGGCACCCGGATTGATTTGAAAGCTGTGCACTTCTCCTTCCAAAGGGGCAAAAATCGGAGTTCCTGCCTTCGTCCAAAAATCCATGCCAAGGTGAATATTCCGGAAGTCTGCGGAGGCCGTGGCGAAATTCTCGTAGGATTCATAGATAATCCGGTGTTCCAAGTAACCCCCAAATCCGATCTTTGCGCCTAATTTCCCCTCTATGTAATCGCCAAATGCCGACACATTCCCATAGATGGATGGATTTAATTCCATATTGGTGGCGCCTAAATCGAGTGCGACACTATTTCTAATTGATAAAGGCTCACTAAAGAGGCGATGAATCATGGTGGATAAATTTCTAAAAATTTTCACAGACTAGAATGATCCAACCTATTTGGCAACCAGAAATTTATTTACATCTAGCCAATGAATAAACGCATCAAACCATTTATTGCTTGTTCGATTCGGGTTTCCTAAACCAAATCCATGTCCGCCGTTTTGATATAAATGAAATTCAACCGGTCGGCGTGCTTTAAACCAAGAATCAATCACGCCAAATTGCGCATTAAATAAAAAGTCATCGGAAGCGATTACATTGAACATGGGAGGTGCATTTTCAGGCACTTTCACAGGGCCCATGCCACCATAAATAGGACCAATAAAAGCTAATTTCATCGTTTTGGAATTTAGCGTTGCATGCATGGTCAGTCCTGCTCCAGCAGAAAACCCGATCATGCCAATTCGCTTGGTATCCACGCCCCATTCCGTGGCATTTTTTAGAATCATCGCATAGGCCGCTTCCGCATCTTCCAATTGATTTGAAAGATCCATTTGGGCCATTGGATTTGTATTCTTTGAGGTGCTATCCGTTTTTTGCGGAGCCGGACGCGGACGGTTCATCCAAGCCGTAAAATCATCCAAAGAGGGAGCCGTTGGAAACAATCGGTATTTTAAAACAAAGGCGGTTATTCCTTTTTTGGCAAGGGCCTCAGCCACTTCCCAGCCCTCGTTGCCCATGGAAAGCCAACGGTATCCCCCACCAGGAGCCACAATGACCACAGCTCCATTGGCCTTTCCTTTTTCAGGAAAGAAGGGTGTTAAGGTAGCTTTGGAAATGTTTCTTGCCATGGGGTCACCCCACTGGCGAAACCAAGTCTCTGGTGCGGGTTGGTCCTTCACAGATCCTGTGCCTAAGGGAATGGCATTAGGCTCCTTAGGCGCTTCAAGCGGATAAATAGTTCCATCCTGGGCAAAAGTATTCCATGCAAAGCATGGAAGGAATAGGGCAATTAATACGGTGTAAAATTTTTGCATGATTTTTAAATAGGTTTTTGAGTCAAAGAGGTTTAAGCTTGAATCACAAGTTAAAAATATAATTTAATTATGTTTTTAATTCATGTAAACTTTTTCAAAGGCTAATTAATGATTAAGTTTGCAGCCTAATGAACGAGGTAAAAATTCTTACAAAAGTGGAGCTTTTAAATGTGCTTTCTGAAAACAGAGAGGCAATAAAATCATATGGAGTAAATAGCTTGGGTATTTTCGGCTCATTTAGTAAGGAAACTAATACAGAAGAAAGCGATGTAGATTTGTTGGTAGATTTTGAGCCCAACAGAAAGAGCTTTGATAATTTCATGGATCTCAATTTCTTTTTGGAAGACCTATTCGGCAGAAAAGTCGAAATGGTTACCCCACAGTCATTGAGCAAGTTTATCGGACCACATATTTTAAATGAGGTTCAGCATGTCAGCCTCTAATATCGAATTGGTTCAACATATTCTAGTTGAAACCGCATTTATCTTATAACATACTTTAAATAAGGGCAAAGAAGACGTTATAAACGACGAAGTTTTATGTCGTGCTGTTGTACGTAGTCTAGAAATTATAGGAGAGGCATCTAAAAAATTAGATGATGAATTTAAGTCTAGTAATAATCACATTGAGTGGAAAAAACTTGCCGGGACCCGAGATAAATTGATTCACGATTATTTTGGTATTGATTATGATATTGTCTGGGATATCATTGACACTAAAATACAAGATTTAGATTATTTTTTAAGGCAAATAGTTTAGCCAAAGGGCTTAAAATCATAAGCCCTCCCTTAAAATTTTTACTTCCATTTTTCAAACAGGAAACCATCCTCACCAAAAATGGGGTCTTTCTCTGGCATCTCCACCGCTGAAATAGCTTGTAAAATGGGTGTTCTTTCGCCCGGCTCCAAACCCGTTTTTAAATCCCACTCATGTCCATTGGGGTACCCACCCACCATCTGGTAATTGGTATGTTCCGAAACTGAATAATGACCCACGCCTGCCGGAATAATAATGACATCCCCCGCACTCAGATGAAAGACTTGTCCGTTGGCCCCTCCTATTTTTAGGGAAACACTTCCCCAGCCTAATCCCAATACTTCATGCGTATTGCTATGAAAATGGTCGTAAGGCAAAACGATATCGCGCCAATTATTTAACCAGTTATTTTTTATAAAAGTCTTTTCTAGCCAATCTGAATAATCGGCTAAATCAACACATTGAGAGTATGCGATGACAGGAAATGTATGATTGGGGATAATCCCATCGTCATTAAAATAATAAGCTTTAGCGTTCATCCTTAAAATTAAGGATTTGTTTGCTCGATGCCTTCACTTTGATTAGAACATTTTCTGTTGAGTCATCGACAAAATCCTCTTTCATTTGAGAGTTGCAATTTTCATTAATCCATTCGACGGGAGTCATTTTTGTAAGTTCCCTAAATGCGATGTAAAATTAGCCCGATTTCACCCAATCATTAAAGCCAGCGTTTAAACCATTCGATAGTCATGTCCAAATGCCTAGGAGTTGCCCGATGCGGCTCATGTGGCTCCACATCAATCTTTAATTTTTCAAGGGAATGATTGTTTTGATAGGTTTTGGTTGCTGCTTCGAAAGCTAGTTTTGCGCCAGGCAATGGACAATTTTGATCGTCTTCCGTATTAAGCAAGAGTAAGGGACGAGGAGAAAAAAGCCGAATCATGGAGGGAATATCAAATTCATCCGTGATGCCAGGAATCAATTTATTCCACAAGGCCCTGACGTTTTCTTTGTTCACAGCAGAATCGCCTAGGTCTTTAGCCGCCTGAAGATGCGTATTCCAAATGGTTTTGGCCCGACCTTGCCAACGATTATTTTCCAGGGACCATTTGAAACTCTGAGTGGCAATTATAGGTACGGCCACTTTTATCCTCGTATCCACGGATGCCGCCATAATCGTCTCAATACCACCTTTCGATAATCCCATTATCCCAATGCGTTTGGGATCAACATCAGGTCTTGTTAGCAAATAATCAACTAGTTTCCACGTGTCGTATACGGTATCATAGAAAAAAGGATGTTCCTGATGAACCTGATCTTTACTTTGCCAAGCATTTGTAATCGCCTCTACATATTTATTCTGACCAGCCACCGCCTTCTCGCGATCGCCGTAATACCGTCCATCAATCGCTACCGCAATAAATCCAGCTTTAACAAAACGTTTTAGCAAACTTTGCATCCCCTCCTTATTGCCACTTGTTCCGTGGAGGCAAATCACCACGGGCCATTTTTTTGTTATGGCGCCAATGGGTTTGTAAATTAGAAAAGGGACTTTTTCAGTGGCTTCCGAATAGAAAAATCCTTTATCCATAATGACAGAATCTGTCGAGATGGATGTAATAAGGGTGGGGTTGAGTGGAACGGAGGGCCTTGCCAACAAGCGCTTGAAATCATTTTTAACCTTAGCCACAGAGTGTACTTGGCCATGTAGTTGTGAGAGCGTTAGAATGAACCCGATGGAAAGGCATATGAAGCTTTTTAGAAACGAGAGCTTGGCTTTTTTAATTTTCATATAAATGGATTTTTAGCGTTTTATAGACCATAAATGTACTAGATAAATTTGAAACGATGATTCATGTTTTACAAGGCTTCATACATTAGCTGAACTTAGCTAGGTGTAAAAAAATTATGGCGCTTTGGCCCTGTTAGGCGCGTCATGACCCCCTTATCCAATTGGATAAAAAAGTATTTCACCATAAAGTCTATTTTAATGTTTAACAAAGCACCCTCATTCTTTTATCGATCCGATTAAATGCTAAGATAGATTCAGCAAACAAATTGGATCTTTAATAGTTTAAACCACATGCCCATCATTAATAATAACTTTTCACCCGAAGATTCCGATCGCATCATCCAAATGGCCTGGGAAGACCGAACGCCTTTTGAAGCCATTGAATTTCAGTTTGGATTAAAAGAAAAAGACGTGATTGAATTCATGCGGGCTAATAGTAAATTATCGAGTTTCCAGATGTGGCGCAAACGGATGTCGGGACGAAGCACCAAACACCTTCAACGCCGCGTATCCGCTGATTCGCGCTTTAAGTGCACACTCCAACGAAGCATTAGCCTCAATAAAATCAGTAAACGCTAGTGGATTTTCCGACCAAATTAGAAGCTGTATATGCCCGAATTGATCAATTCGACCCCATACATTATGCCCGGACTCGGAACTTTATTCAGGGGGGTGTTTCCTATCTGTCGCCCTATTTATCTCGCGGATTTATCACCGTTCCTCAAGTCGTAGCCCGATTAAAATCCCGAGGAATCGGGATGGATCAGGCCGAAAAATTCATTCAAGAATTAGCTTGGCGAGAGTTCTATACTCGGACGTGGTTTCAAAAAGGAGATCAGATTTTTGCCGATATCCGCCATGCGCAAGTTGGCGTACAAAACATAGGCATTCCCGAAGCAATACTTAGCGCAAGGACTGGAATCCGTGCAATGGACAAACATTTAGCTATATTTCCGCAGACAGGGTATTTACATAATCACCTACGCATGTACCTCGCCGCCATCCTTTGTAATGTTGGAAAATACCACTGGTTGGCACCCGCCAATTGGCTTTATTATCATTTATTGGACGGCGATTTGGCCAGTAATGCACTGAGTTGGCAATGGTGCGCAGGAACTTTTAGTAGCAAGCCCTATTACGCAAACCAGGCCAACATAAACACCTACACGGGCATGGAGCAAAGTGGGACTTTTTTGGATTATAGCTACGAAGAGTTACCCCTGCAAGCTGTGCCAGATGCGTTAAAAAAATCGACCGAGTTGAATTTGGTTTTTGAGGCTCCTCGCACTCAGCCCCTTCAGTTGAAATTGGACTGCCGCACGTTTATTTACACGCATTATACGCTCGATCCTACTTTCCATCAGGGGGAGGAGGGCAATCGAATTTTGGTTTTAGAACCTAGCCATTTTAAAAAACACCCGATGTCTCCAAGGACGATCCAATTCATTTTGGATTTAGCTGCAAATATTCCGGGCCTGCAAGTGTATGTTGGGGAATATACGGATTTAGCAGTACATGGTATTTTTCGAGATCACCCGATTAACGCGCATTTTAAGGGGATTCGAGAGGCATATCCTTGTCTAGCGCCTAGTCTTGTGGGCGAGTTCCCTAGCTTCTTTTCTTTTTGGAATAAATTAGCCAAACAGTTGGCCTAGAAATTCATTCGCCTTTTTTAGATGTGCCGATTTCTTCTCTTCCGGCATTTTGTCCCAGGTGCTGATGAGCATGGCCCAACGAGGATTTTTGCGAAAGGTTTCCCGCTGCTTATCCAAGAATCGCCAGAATAATCCATCCCAAATTCCCTGCCACTCACCCTTCGGGTAATCGCTCATTTTCATGATGTAATTCGAGCCGCAGATATAGGGCTTAGTTGTCATTAAACCCCCATCGCTGAATTGTGACATGCCATAGATATTGGGAACCATCACCCAATCGTATGCGTCGATGTACATTTCCATAAACCAACGATACACCGCATCTGGTTTGATTTCGCATAACAACATAAAATTCCCCAGCACCATAAGCCTTTCGATGTGGTGATTATAACCCGTTTTTAAGAGCTTTCGAATCGTTTGGTCGATGGGTTCTACCCCCGTATTTCCGCTGTAAAAAGCTTCGGGCATCTCGTTTGTAAATTGCCAATAATTGTTGGTACGCTGCTGGTTCCCAATCTTTCGGTAGAGCAATTGCGTAAATTCGCGCCAGCCGACTACCTGGCGAATAAAGCCTTCGATGCTATTTAAAGGTGCTTTTGACGCGACGATTCGTTCGATTACTTGGGCCGGATTCAATAAGCCCACATTCATTAGCGGGCTTAAAATACTATGAAACAATGTCTTTTTCTGTGCTTTGATGGCATCTTCATAATCGCCAAAAAGCGGCATGCGCTCCTGTATAAATTGATCCAAAGCGGCTTGGGCCTCCCTATGTGTCGTCGGATAATAGGCCCCAGAAAAAGGCATTTCGCTGGAGCCAGGATTTTGATTAAAATGACGTTCCACATAGTCAATGGCCTCGAGTATATAGGTGTTGGGTTTCGCCTCAGGAAAGGGCGGCGGAATGAACGTATTTTTCGGTATTTTCTTTCGGTTTTCTGCGTCAAATGTCCATTGGCCTCCCAAAGGCTTTCCCTCCTCATCGAGTAATAAGCGTCGGTCTTTCCGTTGATGTGTATAAAAAGCGGTTTGAAAATAAGGCTTGCGATTTCCCAACAATTCCGTGTCGGTATTCAAGAAATTTGGACTAGGTAAAAAGACCACAGGGCTTTCCGAAGACCGACGAATACGCCTGTCAAGCAGATAATCGTTGGGGTCAAAAAGGCTAATTTCAGTGGCCGTTAAGGAAGGAATTAACGTAAGCTCCGAAGCGCGTGGATCTTGTGCGTCAATGTATTCGACCGTTTTTCCTGCTGTGCGAAGTCGGTCAGCAAAGGCACGCATGCTCGCCCGGTGAAAAAGAAGTTTTTGCTTATGAAAAGCGTATTGCTTGAAAAACAAATGAGACTCGACCAGATAAAATGTATAATCGCCCTCTAGCGAAAACACCTCCTCAAACAATTGATGTGGAAAAATCAGAAAGGCCCTCATTTGTTTGGATTATTTACGTGTTTTTGTAAGATTCGGCTGCCTTCTTTTCGGGCAGCTTTGGTTTTCCGCATGGCCCAAACAAGGTCTGAGGCACTCTTTCGCGTTAGACTCAAATCCACGATCGGCTCAGGATAATCTACCCCTATTTTTACTTCGTACAAAATCTGTTCCATATCGCTCAGTTTCCAAGGTTCGTGAATCAATGTGGCGGGGATATGTCCTAATTCTGGGACCCATTTTTTAATGAAAACCCCATCCGGATCATGGGCATAGGAATTTTTAATCGGGTTATAAATGCGGATGGTATTAATGCCGGTGACGCCGGCTTGCATCTGAATTTGCGGGTAATGAATACCAGGTTCGTAATCAAGAAATTGGCGCGCTAAAAAATGGGCTAAATCGCGCCAATCTTGCCAAAGATTAAACACAAAAAAAGATACGACCATCGCGCGCATGCGGAAATTCAAGTAGCCTGTTTCGACCACACATCGCATGCATGCGTCGATGAGCGGCACCCCTGTTTTTCCTTGTTCCCAGGCTTGAATGAGTCGTGGATCTCGGGCCTTCTCGAGCGACTGGTAGGCTTTGTTGACCGGCTCAAATTCCATCCGAGATTCATCCTCAAATTTCTGGATAAAATGCCCTTGCCAGTGTAGCCTAGAGCTGAAATTTTGCAGTGAGCGTTTATTTGTGGCCGATTTATAATGCTGCATGGTGAACGTATAAGCCATTCGCATGCTGATATTTCCGTAGGCCAAATAGGGTGAAATCCGGCTGCAGGCTCGTCGGCTTGCCTCGGGTTTACTAATCGATGAGCTATAGCCGGGATGCCGTGTTTCGATGAAACTTTTCAGGTATTTCCATCCCCAATATTCACCCCCTTCTTGGAAAATGGGATTACGCGTTTTGAATTCAATAGGCAGTTCGGGGCCTTTCCAATTCGCATAAAATGAAGGGTTTAAAGGAAGCAAATCCCAATTATTCTCTCTGACTAAAAATGGCTCTCGGCGCATCGTTGCTTCCCAACGTGCTTGCCAAGTTTTTCGCGATTTTAATCGTCGGATGACACCGTTGCTAGGCGTTTCTTGCCAAGTGATTTTTTCTTGTTGGCAAAAGTCCTGAACCTCAATGTCTCTTTTGAAACTAAGCGCATTCCCAATCTCTTGATGGGAAAAGATTTTTTGGATATGGTAGGTTTCGGCGAGGGCAGTTAAAACGGGCAACACCTCGGAATGAAAGAGGTACATTTGGCCTTTTCGATCTTCTAATCGGCCTTGCATTTCGACCAATGATTCATGCACAAAACGCCAATGTCGCAGATCACTATCAGGAAAAGCGATGAGCGAAGGCTCAAAAAAATAGAGCAGTAATACCGGAACGTTTTCCTCCAATGCCCAGAATAAAGGTTCGTGATCCGTAAATCGGAGATCACGTTTAAACCAGACAATGTTAATGGAGCATTTGGACATAAATCGATAACTGAAAAACCGCTTGTATGTTTTCAGAAAGATATATGGTACCTTTGCACTGTTTTTAATTTCTAATGTATCAAAATGAGACAATCGTTGACCATCTGCTTAATTCTATTATCTACTCTTGCCCTCAAAGCCCAAACGGGAAGTGTGGAAATCAGTACTGGGGGCTTTTCTTTTGTCCCTGCGTTTACCTCGAAGGAGCCCAACTTAATTATTAATGCGGGAACGAATCCGAAACGACGTTTATCTGGGCATTTGATGTATATGATGCGGATCAAGAGTGCGACACCTACCACGGTGGTATTAATTACGCGGTATAAATTAGTGGATAAGAAATTTAAAGCCATCTTGGGAATCCACATGCCGGCGTTTCAAATGACTGAAAATTATGCTGTGACGAGTTTTTTCGGTCGGGAATTAACGCTGAATTATCCTGTGAGCAAAAAGATGAGTGTGGGATCATTCATTTTAAATGGGAATGCGCGTAATTCCGACTTTAAAGTGACTTTAGTATCTTTGAATTCGAATTTTCACCAACAAAAATGGAACTTTTTTACGCAAGGATATTTTTTGAGTGTGGGCGACATGACGGGGGTAGCTGAGACTATTTCCTATGATATTTCAGCGCATTTTCAGGCCAAAGCTTTTGGGAATTACACCATCACCGACAGTCAATTTATCGGCACTGTGGGGCTAAAATATACCTTGTAGGGATAGCTCCATTTAAATAAATTCTAATATTTTTGCTAAAACGGGACGCCAAGGTTTTAATGGCTTAAATTCCAGCATTAATCGAATGAAAACATTCAACGAATCTTTAGCTCTTTCATCGCCCCCTGAGCATTTTTCTTCCGTCCTAAAAAGTCTTTGGTATGACGCCAAAGGTGACTGGAATCAGGCTCACGCACAAGTGGATCAATTACGTGATCTAGATTCAGCGTGGGTGCATGCCTATTTACACCGTAAAGAAGGTGATCTTTGGAATGCCGATTATTGGTATGCCAAAGCGAAAAAAATCAGACCTAATGGTTCGCTGCAGGAGGAGTGGGAAAATTTAGTACTGCATTTTATTAAACAATAAAATCTTGAGATCAATTGTTTAATTATCAAACAATTAATTGTTCTTATATCGAACTTTTTTTACCTTTGCATGTTGTATTTTTTTAAAAGGATTGACATGCAGGACTATTTGACTAAAAAGGATATAGGATTTAGGGTAACAGAGCTTCGAAAGAGAAAGGGGTTATCGCAAGAAGACTTGGCTAAAAGGGTTCATATTTCAAGGTCTTCCTTAACACAAATTGAGTTGGGAAATAGAGGAGTTGATGTTTTGGAGTTGCACAAATTGTCACTACAATTGGGTTTTTCGTTAGATGAATTTTTGTCGCCTGATTTTGAATTGAATCCGAATTTTGTAGTTGAGCCGTCCATTTCTTTGGAGAAAAAGGAACGAATTTCAGTTCCAAAGCTTCACATAGAAAAATTTAAAAACGTAATACTTTATATGTTAGAGCGCTGTGCGGGAAAACCTAATGTGGGTGAAACAGTCTTGTACAAATTGCTCTATTTTTCTGATTTCAATTATTACGAGTTATATGAAGAGCATTTAACGGGGGCAAAATACCGAAAACTTCCGTTTGGGCCAGTTCCTCAAAAGCTAGATAAGCTTATTCATCAAATGATTGAAAGTAAGCAGCTCCAACGAGTAAAAACGGCATATCGCGGGTATGCTCAAACGCGTTATTTGCCTTTAGTGAAAGCAGATTTACAAGAGCTGAAAGCGAGTGAAACAGATGTGATTGATCGCGTGATTGAACAAATGAGCGATTGGTCAGCAGCTGCCATTAGTCAATATTCCCATAAAGACGTTCCATGGTTAGCCTCAAAGAAGGGGGAAGAAATCAATTATGAACTAGTTTTTTATCGAGAGGCCCCTTTTTCTGTTAGAAATTATGATGAGGAAAATGAAGAATCATGATCTTTGTCGAGCTTGATGAATTTAAAAAAGATCTAAAATCATTGCTAAAGAAGTATCGTTCATTGACAGAAGATTTGGCCATGATCAAGCAAATCTTACTGGTATTTCCCAATAAGCGACCCCCATTTTTTTTGAGATAAATGATTTAAAGCTGAACGCTTGTATCATTAAGGTGAAAAAACTGGCTTGTAAGTCTTTGAAAGGCCGAGGTGTTAATTCGGGGCTGAGATTAGTTTATGCCTATTTCCCAAAAGATATAGAAGATCGTTTTTGTTGAGTTATATCACAAGAATAGCCAAGAGAATGAAGATAGGGAACGTATCATGGCTAATTTTTTCTCTTTTTAAGTAGAAAATGAATTGCTTTTGCTTCTAATTTACTATTTTTGATTAATCTATTTCATCTCCAATCCTCATCCATTGATTCTGTTCTCATAAACGTATAATAAATTATTATTTGAATTTCTAAAAAAATTAAAGATGAAAATGAAACCTATTTTATTGGCTTGTGCTGTGGTGGCCATGTCCTTGTTTTCTTTTAAGCCGACTGAAAAATCGGGTGTTGCTGATAAGCCTTTTGGCGGATTAGCTTTGTATACGGTTCGCGATGCGATGATGAAAGAGGCGCGCGCGACCTTAGAAAAAGTAGCTCAAGCGGGTTATTTAAACGTTGAGTCTTCGGGTTACAATAATGGAAAATTTTATAATTTATCGCCAGCGGATTTCAAATCTTTATTAGACGAGATGAAATTAAAGCCTTTGTCGTCTCACCAGGGAACGGTTAATTTCGAGAATGTGGACCAACAAATCGCCGATTTGAAGTTGGCAGGTTTTAAATATTTCGTCATTCCTGTTCCGCCAATGGGCTTATTTACCTATGATAATGTAAATAAGAGAATGGCCATGAAAGGTGGCGCGAAGAATTTGGCAGAAATCTTAGACAAATTAGGGGAGAAATGTACAGCGGCAGGTTTGCAACTATTATACCACAACCATGATTTTGAATTTTCAAAAGATGCGGATGGAAATGTGGTGTTCGATTATTTATTAGAGCATTGCAATCCAAAGTTTGTTAATTTTCAAATGGACTTATATTGGGTGACCAAAGCGGGTGCTGATCCAGTGGCTTATTTCAAACGTTATCCAGGAAGATTTAAAATTTGGCACATAAAAGATATGGATGACCAAGGTCGTTTTGCTCCAGTGGGCAACGGAAAAATCGATTTCAAGCGTATTTTAGACAATAAAAAATTAGCCGGAATGCAGTATTATTTTGTGGAGCAAGATGCTTGTTACAATGAAACGGCTTTAGAAGCGATTGTGATTAGCCATAAAGGCTTATCTAAATTTGGCTTCAAATAGCATCCCCTATTTATGAAATATGAGAAGCCTTGCGATTTCGAGGCTTTTTTCAATGCTTTCTATAAGCGATTTTAATTAATTAAAAATCCTGTAGGCAATTCTATTTGATATATTTTTGTTTTGATTATAGAAGAGGGAAATAATATTGCATTTCGGTCATTATGCCCCATTGCAATCGGCTTAGATGTTTCGGGAGATAAATGGAATTTGTTAATATTTAGAGGCATGATTCTTCTTTATAAAACGCTATTTATTGAGTTCAAAGAATCTCCTGAAAAGATGCCGAGTAAAATGTTGTCCAATCGCTTAAAAAAACTAGAGAATATGGGCTTTATTAGCCGGACTAAAGGAGAAATAAATAAGAAATTGTCTATTATTTGTTAGAAAAGAAGGGATTGGAAACGCTTCCCTTACTGTTCGAATTAATGTTGTTTACGACCAAGTTTTATTATAATCACCTTGGAAATACCTATACTCGGGATGTACAAACAAAAATGAAAACAGATAAGGCCAACTACATCAAGGATATCAGTACGTAATATGCGCAATTCCAAAAAATGTTGGTCATTTAACAGATCAACATTTTATCCCTCAAAAGCTTTTTCTGAATTCTTAGATAGAGGCTTTTTTGGCTACTTCCTTATTCAATTCACGATGGTGCGTATTAAAAAAAATATGATTTTATGATTGGTATCAAAACGATTGCAATATTTACTGAATAAATGGCATGATGCCTACATTATGATTCACAAGGAAAAGTAATGGTGAAGCTATTTGTAAAATCGAATGGTGTAGCCTAGCGAATTTTGAGACCAAAATCATATCGACACAAGCAAGTATTTTATCTGCTATATTCAATCTAAGAATGCTTCTTGTTTTTTTTTTATTAATTTACAGGGTAAACCTATAAAAATTATGAAAATCAAACATTGGACCTATCTTTTGTTGTTGTCCCCAATGGCTTTTTGGGCCTGTAGTAAAAAATCGAGTTGGGCTCCGACATACCAACCATTAAACCCCGTTACCTCCTTAACCAACCAATCATTTTTAAAACCTGGGACTGAAGATCTTCCTTGGGTTCGTTGGAATTTCCCACCTGAAACCGCTGAAATTGCCGAGCTGGAAAAACAGTTGGTCGACATGAAAGCCGCCGGAATCGCGGGAGTCGAGATAGGCCAAGGAGGCGAGCCTACACGGAACCAAATAGAAGCCGTGTTAAAAAAGGCGAATGAATTAGGGATCAAAGTCAGCTTAAAGTATAGAATTGGTGCCCCTGTGACGGGCACTTTTTCAATGAAGCATGATTATGTTCGTAAAACTTTATCCGCTGCTGACACGATGATTTTGGCAGGAAAAGTATTTAACGACTCCTTGCCTGGAAAAGGAACGATTCTTTCTGTAGCGGCATATAAAATTAGTAAAATGCCAACAAAAGGGTCAAAATTAGTAACGATCGATCATGCATCGGGGGTTTCATTGACGGATAAGATTGTACATAAAAATACCTTAGGATTTTTTGGCGGTTCCACGACAGGCCGCTTGCAATGGGCGGCGCCAGCGGGAGAGGCTAACTGGATTTTAATTACGATCAGGGTGGTGGCAGTAGATCCACAACCAGAAGTGTTTAGTTTAGCAGGGACCAACTTATTAATTAGCGGGTATGAATCCTATTGGACTGAAAGCATTAAAAGTCTTTTCAAGGCCAATGGCGGAGGCGATATTTTTGTGGATTCCCATTCGATTGACGGTTTTGGCGCTCCTAGTGATGTTTGGAGTAGCAATATGGCCAAAGATTTTAAAGCCCAATTGGGCTATGATTTAATGAACCATTTACCGGCATTAATTGACGAAGGCATAGACCGAATTTTTGGAGGCCGAGGTGGAGGTTTAGATATAGATCATTATTATACTTACAGCGATAAAAGTGATGTCCGCATTCGGGCCGATTACAATAAAGTTCGAACCGATTTATTTGTTGAAAACAGAATTATCCCTTTTACCCAGTGGGCAAATAAGTATAATTTGGCCCTAAGACTTCAACCCGAAGATGTGCCCACGGTGAATACTCCTGATCAATTAGACGTCACCTATAATTTAAACCGACCCGAGCATGAAACGCTTTCGTCTGGGGACCAAATAGATGTGTACAGACCTATGGCATCCGCGAATCACATCAGTGGAAATACCTGGTATTCGAATGAACTAGCCGCCGCTCGTTCACTGAATTATGTACAAACTTTTCAAGATATTATTGTTCGGATGAACAAGTGTTTTGCTAGTGGGCAGACCAAAGGGGTCTATCACGTATACCCGTATACGTTCAATCCAAAATCGGTTTGGCCCGGATACAATTCTTTTGGAGAAGCCAGTTTTTCAAATAGTTGGGGCCCAAGAAATCCGATTTGGGCAGCAGATGCACCCATGATCAATGATTGGTTGGCGCGAAATGAGCAGGTAATGAAGCAAGGGGTGGCGAAAATAGATTTAGCGGTGTACATGCAAAACTATTCCTTTCCAGCACCCTTCTCGGCGGGCATAGGGAATGTGCGTTTTTGGAACGACTTGGCTCTTCAGGAACATGGGTTTACTTGGGATTATTTAAACCCAAGCTTGATGTCGTTGCCACAAGTGGAGGTGTCTAAGCAAAGACTTTTTGACGCGGGCCCCGCGTATAAGGCATTTTTATTAAATGGTTTATTGCAATCTGCCGCCACATTTAATCCAGCTAAAAATACTTTGCCTGTCTCGATGGCAGAAAAGGTTTTGGCCTATGCTAAAAAAGATTTACCGGTTATAATTGTGGGGCCACTTCCTACGCGCACTCCTGGAAATACGCCTTCAGAGGATGCGGTTTTGAAGAAAATTCTGGTACAATTACTACAGCAAAAATCGGTTCATTCGATCGCCACAGAACAAGAGGTTCCAGTCTTATTAAAGTCCTTAGGAATTTTACCAAGTGCGCAAACGACGAAACCATCTAATTTGATGAGCATGCGGAGGCATGATCCTAAAACGTCAAGTGATTATTACTTTTTATATAATCAAGGGGATGACCAAATTCCGGCTATGCCAAACAGCAAAGAAGAGCGCTATAAAGGGATGACGATTACGCCCGGAAATATTTTTGAAGAGCCTAAAACCATTCGTGTGAAGGGATTAAATCATGGAACAAAAATTGGCTCGCCATTGAATACAAAAATTACTTTGGAAGGGAATGGACAGCCCTATATTTTAAATGCATGGTCTGGAGAAATAAGCCCCATTGCCCACTATACTTCGAACGGGAAACAGGTGACGGTCGATATCCGTTTGTACGTGGACGAGTCTATGTTGATCGGAATTTCAAAAGATCTCGCTCATGTGGGATTGGCATCTTCTTCGGTATATGTTCAGTCGACGGATGCTGATGGAGTGATTCAATCAAATAATGGAAGTTTATCTATTTTGGCTAATAAAGCAGGAACTTACAACACGACTTTAAGCGATGGGAAAAGCGTTCAAACTAAACTAGGCGTCACACTAGATAAAATGAATTTGACTCGGGGTGCTTGGAAGTTGAGCGTTGAAGATTGGCAACCCAAAAACAACTATGGAAGTTTGGGTGCCTCGGGTGCAGAGACTGTCAAGCCGATTATTTCATTGGATTTAAGCTCATTGCAAGCGTGGCCTGATATAGACGCGTTGAAAAACGTATCTGGGATTGGGACTTATACCTACCATTTGACATTACCTAATGACTGGACTTCAGCGAAAAACGGAGCTAAATTAAGTTTGGGTCAGGTGGTTGATACGTTTACCTTGAGGGTGAATGGCCAAGCCATTGCCATAGACCAAATTAGTGCTGTGGCGGATTTGGGAAACAGTTTAAAAGCTGGGGACAATAAAATTGAAATACGAGTGGCCACGACTTTAAACAATAAATTACATAGCTTAAATAAGGCCGTTTCTGACCGCGGTATCATTCAAGAATATGGTTTAGTAGGACCTGTGATTTTGCAGCCTTATACGAAGGCCATAGTTTGGAGCAAATAGAATTGAAAAACGGCTCGAATTTCGGGCCGTTTTTTTAAAGGAGATTGTTTATATTTGCCAATTTTGGCAATATCCAAAGGATTAAAATTTAACCTAATTGTTTATGCGAGCCATCGCAGGTGGGCATACGTTTTGAGAGTCCGCACCAGCAGTCTAAAATCCCTTTGCCTTTTAAAATACGGGAAGTATATTTTTCGATTCTAGCCTTGCGTGTGGCCGATTGTTTAGCCTCCGCAAAATGCAATAAGTAGGCTCGTTGGCGCCCCGGGGTCAGCCCATAAAATGCATGTTGTAAATCGCTGTTAGCCGCAAAGCTTTCTTCCAATTCTGAGGGAACTGGATATTCTTCTGTTTTTTTTACGACTACTTTAACCCCAGTTTTTTCTATGGCGATGGCATTTTGAATATAAGCCCGCAACACTTCTTCTTGGTCCAGCATTTCGTCCATGCTGTACATGCGAATTTGTCGGCCCGACTGGGTATTTTCGCCCGGCTTGCGCAACAGATCTTGCGGGTCTTCCATGATCGCCCCTTTAAAAAACATTAGGGCAAAATATTCTTTGAACCCTTGGATGATGATGACATTTGCCTGGTCGTGCACATAGCAAGGCGCCCCCCATTTTAATTCTTCAACTAAGCCACTGTCCATCACAATGCATCTCAAAATAGTTAGCTCTTCACGCCATTTTTTGACATTTAAAAGGAAGGCGTCTACTTTTGGGCTCATGGAACGAATAAATTAGTGGCACAAAGGTAAAGGAATTTGGCTGATCTATGAATGGATAAAAGACCTAATAAAAATACATAAATCTGATGAAATACATCAAAATCAACATGCAAAATACTTCCTTTGCTTGGGGTATTTTTAATACTCTAAGCCATGCCCAAACATAAATAACCCATAATTTGGACCTTCTAAATAGCCCGGAACATCGGACTTATTGGCCTCCACCGCTTGCATATTTTTTGGCGTCGTAAATGGCATTTTGCCTGTGGGTTTGAATTTTCCACTGACAATGTCCAACAAAGCCTCCTGAGTAGTCCCAAAAGTCGCGATGATTCCACGAGTTTTTCCTTTGTCAATTTCCTCAATCACCCATGGGTTGGTATAATTGATGGCGACTATGGTGGGCTTAGTTTCGATCAACTCATTTACATGATTGACATCGATGCGATTGGCCGATAAGCGCAAATCGATTTTCGCTCCTTGAGAACTAAACAACCCCCCGCTGGTAGGAATCAACCAAAGCAAAACAACATCCGCTTCTTCTTTCGTTGACACAAATTCAAATGCAGGATAAGTCGGTTTTGCTACCTTAATAATATCTTTATTGCGGCCAGTATTAAAATAAGTTTCAAAATAAACTTTGGTCTTTTTGGCTACAGGCAACATTTTTTGGTCATTTCTAAGCAGCACAATCGATTTACGTAAGGCCAAATTTGCTGAGGCTACGGCCTCCTTATTTCCAACGATTTTCAGCGCATTGTCGACATCCACATAAGGGTTTTCAAATAAGCCTAATTCAAATTTTTCTTTTAATAATTTGGCGACTGACCGGTCGATGCGAGATTCTAAAATCAAACCTTTTTGTACGGTCTCCAATAAAATACCTGGATCTGCCGAACCGGAAAAAATATCAACACCTGCTTGTAAAGCTTTTTGATAACGCTCGGCAATCGTTAAATTTTCCACTCCCCATGGCATCATTTCAATGGGACCCGTATCGGAATTAATAATGCCATGAAAGCCCAATTTATCTTGCAATAAATCACCAATCATCGCCTTGTTGAACGAGAAGCCAACCTCTTCAAATTCCTTTCCTTTGGGAGCCGAGTAATAAGGCATGATGGCCGAAGTTCCCGCGGCAATGGCCGCCTTAAATGGTTTTAAATGAAAGTCAAACATACCCCCCGGATAATGAGCAAATTTCCCCCAGTCGAAATGGGAATCTTGTCCTTCTACTTGGGGTCCGCCCCCAGGAAAATGTTTGGTCGTCATGGCGATTGACGTGTTGGACAATTTCGTTCCTTGAAACCCCAATACGATTTCTTTGATCATATTGGAAGCCAAGTCAGCATCTTCTCCGAAGGTGCCTTCGACTCTTTGCCAACGAGGTTCCGTGGCCAAATCCGCCATGTACATGTAGCCCTTTCGCAAACCAACCGCCTTCCATTCTTGGGCCGCGGTTTCAGCAAATTTACGCGTCAATGTAAAGTCGCGCATGGCCGCTAAACCCAATTCGCCTGGCCATTTAGAGAATGCAGTCACTCCCACGCTTAGGCCAACAGACGCATCCGTGGTCACATGGTTTCTTGGATTTGATGCGACAATCGCGGGAATTCCCAATCGGCTAGATTCACAAAGTTCTTGTAAATGATTAGCCCATTTGGCTAAAATATCGGGAGAAGGATTTGCACGTAAAATGAAATGTCGTAATTGAAATTTTGTTACCCCTTTCGTGGTACCTGCAGCAGATAAATTGGGACTCGTTAAAGGCTTACGTGTAAACATATTGGTACTCTGAACTAAATCTTCTTCATTGAAGCCTTCGGTAATCGGCGCTTGCGGCCCTCCAGGTTGAACACCTGCGCCAAAAACCTGATCACCCCCCATTCGGGTAGTACTGATGAGCATGAATCCCACCTTTTCCTCAAGATTCATTTGGGAGACAAGATCCTTTACGCGAGCGTCCACAGGCAAACGCCAATCTTCATAGGCATCCAGTTTTTTATTTTTATTTAAGTCTTTGAATTGAAGTCCTCCAATACGCAGGATTTCTGCACTACGATTTCCTAAAGTAGCTTGTTTTTGAGCGATGGTTTGTTGGCAAACGCTCAGTGCAAACAGTACACAAATGGACATTGATTTTAAAAAGAGAGATTTCATAAAGGTTTCGTTTCTATACAAAGGAAAAAGACGTAGAATTCTAATGGTTTTGGAATATATTTTTCGATCAATTTTAATCAAAATGAAAAGATTAAACTATTTAAAGCCAGATACTATATCCTATTGCTTCGGATCTTCTTTTATTCGAGTGGCCTTTGCGTCAAACATGTTCATTAATTTTCCCTTCAAAGTATCTTGATCTGTTTTTTCTAAAGTGACATTTACATCATAGCCACTCGCTGTAAAAAAGATTTCAATCTTGTCTTTTGACTCTTCTATGTTGGTTATAGGAATTTTATCATTGGCTCCTTTTGGGTCGAAAAGTTCACCAAAAAGGCCTCCATCTTTGCGCACTAAATTCGTATGCAACAAGGCATCGCCATTAGGAGTGCCAATAAACGTGATGGCCCATTTTCCGGCAAAGAAATCAGTATTTGGGGTTTGAGAATATGCAGAAAATTGAGTGATACATAAAATCAAAACGAGGATGACTGATATTTTTTTCATATTATTTTGAACGTTAAAAGATTTAATTTTTCAAATATAATCTTTTTATTGTATTTTAATGATACATTATATGGCATGATCTGTAACCTTTGTGGCCTTAATGCCTATGTTATTTGAATCGGCGAATAGAAAAAAGAAAAATAAATTGAAACGGAACAAATAATAATTCTTTACATTTGGCCCACATTGCATTTTTAAAAACTCATTTATACCTAAACTTAAATTAACAATGAAATCAATCAAATCCTTACTCATGGCAGGTCTGTTGGTGATGACCGCTCAATTATCTTTCGCTCAAGGCCAAGCGCCCGCAAGTCCCAAAATGACTGTTACAGGTGTAATAGGCAAAGCAAATGCTACCCTTGTATACAGCAGCCCTTCAGTAAAAGGAAGAAAAATTTGGGGCGAATTAGTTCCCATGGACAAAGTTTGGCGCGCAGGTGCTAACACGGCAACAACCATCGAAACAGATGCTGATATTTCTGTTGGTGGAAATAATTTACCAAAAGGCAAATACTCCATTTACATGATTCCTAGCGAAGGCGAGTGGCAAGTAATTATCAATTCCGAGGTAGGCCAGTGGGGCATTAAGCGCGGAGGCGAGACTACTCGCAATGCTGAAAAAGATGTGTTCACCATTAAAGCGAAGCCTAAAAAATCAGATTTTAAGGAGGCTTTGGAATATAAAGTGGATGCGAAAGGCATTTCTTTTGCCTGGGAAAATGTTGAGTTGCTGATTCCAGCCAAATAAATTTTAATATTCCCAAATTAAGAATGCATGCTTCGTATTTCTAGGCATGCATTTTTTTGACCATGTATATAAACAAAGCTTTTATCACAGAATTTGATTGAATTCAATGGTTTCTCCCGAAGGACCTTTGACATTAAAAAACCGAGTTCCATTTTTCCAAAATGGCAAGAAGGTAGGCGTGGATTCTAAAATTTCAAAGCCCGCTTTTTTCAAGGCGTCAAAAGCTAAATCTATATCAGAAACGTCAATGGCAAAGTGGTCGATACGTCCATTTTTTCTTTGCTTTATTTCGGCTAATTGCTTGTCGGGCATTTGGTATAATTCGACAATCACCTCATGATTTTTCATCATCACGGCATTGCCATATCCTCCGTCAAATTCAAAAGGTGACTCCATCACATTTTCAAATCCAAGGCGCTCATAAAATGGGATGGATACTTCCAAATCATGTGCAGGAATTCCGATGTGTTGAATTTTATGGATAAAGTCTATTTTCATAATTTCCTATTTAAATGATTAAAATTGAAAAGAGGCTGTGCCATTTCTTTAAGAACTCATTTTCAAGCTCTTGAATTAATTTCCAAACAAGGATGTCACAAAGTGAGGGTAATTTTTAAATAATAACGTAATAAAGTGAGGGTAATTTACAAAATAGGTGGAACAACATGCCTATTTGCAAATCGACAGATAGAAATGAAAATTACCTAAAAATACACGCTATTAGGTGAATATATGGAAAAGCGAAATTTGATATACAGAATACCCGCCACTGAGCATCCTATAAATAGTTGACACATCACCCAAATTGCTCAGGATATGACTGAATTTTAAAATGAAACGCGTAAAGAATAAATCATAACCATTAGAATGGTGCTTCTAAGGTCATTTAATTGTATAAAATTACCGCGAGGAATGCTTGGGGAAAGAGGGTTTTTAGGCTACCTCTTCTAATTCAGATAACTCTTCTAAAAAATCGTAGACCAATTGATAATAGCTCGTAGCTAAATCGCCAGCTTCATTATCTTGAGACAAATCAAAAATGGAATGATTCATGACACAAGTATCGAAAATTTCATCGACGATATAGTCCACGTCAAAAATAGATTTTGACGAGTTTAAATGAACGCGATATTCATTTTTGATCACGTTTTTTTGGGCTTCAGTTAAAGCGTTGATTGATAGCATGGTTGTTATTTTTTACAATAAATATAGCTTAGATTTTTAACCTAATTTATGCGATAATATTAAAAAATTGTTAACAATTTTGAATTTATTTTCCTTGTATTTAGGATCTTATTTTAATGAAAAATACGTGAGAAATTACTGCCTCTTTTTTAAGAAATAGCGTTGATTTTCTGTTGAAAAGAGAGCGATCATCTGAGTTTATCTGTAGGCATACTTACACCTTTATAAACTTAAATGAATTTACTCTAGAAATTTTATATTAAATTGGCCTACAAATCTAAACTTATGAAAGAAAATCAATCATCACGCAAAAAGTTTTTGCAACAAATAGGAGCCATCGGCGTAGTAAGCGCTGCGTTTCCATTGTCTTCCTTAGCAGCCCAACAAAAATCCGAGGAGCGTATTATGCTGTATGAAAAGCGCGTTTCCGTGGGCGAAAAAATTAGATTAGGGGTCATTGGTTTTGGGGTTCAAGGACACTTCGATTTAGCGACCGCCCTTAAAGTTCCAGGGGTTGAACTAGCCGGTATTTGTGATCTATACACAGGCCGTATTGAAAATGCCAAAGAATTATATGGCAAAGACCTTTACACCACCCGAAATTATAAGGAATTATTAGACCGTGCGGATATCGACGCGGTGATCATCGCGACGACCGACGTTTGGCATTGCCGAATTACCTTGGATGCTTTGGCCAAAGGAAAACACGTCTATGTGGAAAAGCCCATGGTCTACAAAATAGACGAAGGTTATAAAGTCATTCAGGCACAAAAAAAGTCAAATAAAATATTGCAGGTGGGCTCCCAGCGAGTAAGTAGCCTTGGCCTAGCCAAAGCAAAAGAATTACTAGCCGCCGGAGAAATAGGCAAATTAAATATGGTGAATGCCGTATATGACCGCCAAAGCTCCATCGGCGCTTGGGAATATACCATTCCAAAAGACGCCAGTGCCATGTCGACGGACTGGGATCGCTTTGTGGAGGCAACCGGTAAAATGGAATTTGACGCCAAGAAATTCTTCTGGTGGAGAGCTTTTAAAGAAGTGGGAACGGGTGTTGCCGGCGACTTATTTATTCACTTATTGAGCGGAACGCATTTTGTAACAAACTCTTTAGGACCTAAAACGATTGTGAGCACAGGCCAATTTAGTCATTGGAAAGATGGCAGAAACCTTCCTGATGTGATGGCGGGAACGATGCAATATGGCGATACGGCTGAGCATCCAGCATTCCAACTAACCTTACAAGTAAACTTTATCAGCGGAACAGGTGGCCAAGAAGTTACTCGGTTTATCGGATCCGAAGGAGTAATGGATGTCAAAGGAAATAACATCTCCATTAAGCACAGTATTTTGCCAGAAGCCCCAGGCTTTGGTGGATATGATTCCGTATTTACATTCTCCAAAAGCATGCAAGAGGAAATGCAAAAGGAATACGATGCTAAATGGACCGAATCGCAGAAAAAACGTCCCTTGAAAGAGGATGTTACTTTCAAACCACCCATCGGATACAACGAACATTTAGATCACTTTACTAATTTCTTTGATGCGATTAGAACAGGGAAAGCGGTCGTAGAAGATGCTACGTTTGGTTTTAGAGCTGCTGCACCTGCCTTGGCTTGTAATGAAAGTTATTTCTCTAAAAAAATCATTCATTGGGATCCCATTAAAATGAAATTATTGAAGTAATCGAACTTCCTTTTTCAACATGAAATCTTGATACCTATAAGAACAAGGGCTTATCGCTCTTGTTCTTTTTACAAAGAAATACCAACCATAATATTTTTAAACGCATGAAAAATCGTAGGGAATTTTTAAAACAAAGTGCTGGACTTTTGAGCCTATCTGCCTTGGATTTTAAAGCGGCGAATAAACCTCTCTTGTCTTTCTCGACCTTAGGTTGCCCCGCGTGGGATTTTTCACAAGTAATCCAACATGCTTCCGAAAATCATTATTCAGGGATTGAGATTAGGGGAATCAAGGGAAATTTAGATTTGCCAACGAATCCTATTTTCAGTCCGTCTAATCTCGCAAGCACGCGGAGACAGGTGGCAGATGTGGGTTTGAAGATGGTAAATTTGGGGTCATCGGCCAACATGCATTTTTTGGATCCCAAAAAGAGACAAACAAATTTAGATGAGGCAAAAAAGTTTATAGATCTCGCAAACCAATTATCCTGCCCTTTTATCCGGGTATTCCCAAACGATCTCCCTAAAGACCAACCAGAAAACGAAACGGTCAATGCGATCATTCAAGGATTAATAGAATTAGGAAATTATGCACAATCCAGTGGGGTGAAAGTGCTTTTGGAATCTCATGGAAAAGTGATTAAAAGCGATATGCTCCTACATATCATGCAAGAAACCAATCATAAAAATGTGGGCTTAGTTTGGGACTTCTTTAATATGTGGTCGGTTACCAAAGAACCCCCAGCGCAGGTGTACCAAGTATTGAAAAAATATATTTTACATACGCACATAAAGGATGCGATTGTATCTGAGGCGGGTGAAAAATACACGCTTTTGGGACAAGGAAATGCTCCCGTGAAAGAAGCGCTTCATGCGTTGAAATCCGGAGGATATTCAGGTTATTATAGTTTTGAGTGGGAGAAACTTTGGCATCCTGAGATCGCGGAACCAGAAATTGCCATTCCCCATTTTTCAAAAAACTTTTCCTTTTATTGGCTTTAAAATGAATCTAAAAGATAAAAACACGTTTGACGCAATAGTGATTGGCTCTGGAATCAGCGGAGGCTGGTCGGCCAAAGAGCTGACCGAAAAAGGCTTGAAAACACTTCTTTTGGATCGCGGAAGAGACGTCAAACATGTAGCGGATTATCCGACCACTTCGCTTAATCCATGGGAATTTCCACATCGGGGACAGGCGCCAACAGAGCTAAAAAAGGAATATGGAATTGCGAGTAAAAACTTTATTTTCAACGAAGCCACATCACATTTTTTTGCTAAAGACGAAGAACAGGCCTATATTCAAGATAAACCTTATGATTGGATTCGAGCTTATCATGTAGGGGGCCGATCGCTTTTATGGGGTCGTCATACGCAGCGCTGGAGTGATTTTGATTTTACAGGTCCGGCTCGTGATGGCTATGCGGTCGACTGGCCCATTCGCTATAATGATATAGCGCCATGGTATAGTTATGTGGAAAAATTTGTGGGTATTTCGGGCAATAAAGATGGTTTGGAAACCTTGCCAGATGGCGATTTTATTAAGCCGTATGAATTGTCTTGTGTGGAGAAGCATTTTGGCCAAGTACTAAAAAATAAATATTCGGATCGACATGTGATCATTGCCCGAACGGCGAATTTAAGTCAGGCAGATAAAATCCATCGAGATGTGGGCCGAAGTCAATGCCAAAACCGTACTTTATGTGAGCGCGGATGTCCTTATGGCGGATATTTTAGCAGCAATTCTGCCACTTTGCCTGCGGCCTATAACACAGGAAATTTAACGTTGAAAGCGCATTCGGTCGCTCATTCAATCATTTACGACGAGAAGAAAAATAAGGTAATAGGAGTTCGCGTGGTGAATGCCTTGACTCATGAAATGGAGGAGTATTATGCCGCTATTATTTTTGTGAATGCCTCGCCATTAGCGACCAATTTAATTTTGTTGAATTCGATCTCTTCTCGCTTCCCCAATGGGCTAGGAAATGATTCAGGAATTTTGGGTACACACATGGCTTTTCATAGTTATCGGGGTAGAATAACCGCAGAATACGATGGGGATTTGGGATATAAAACGGAGGGGAAAAGACCGACTTCTGGTTATATTCCTCGTTTTAGAAATGTGTATAAGCAAGAAACTGATTTTTTGAGGGGATATGCGAGTAACCTTTCGGCCATTCGGACCGTGTTAAATGCCAAAGACCTTGTGGGCGAATCATTGAAGAATTCTTTATTGGCGCAAAAACTAGGCAACTGGCACGTCAATGTAGGCATGATGGGGGAAACGATACCCAAGGCGCATTCGACGGTGAGGTTGGATGGTCAATTGAAAGATAAATATGGGATACCCCAACTAAGAGTTTCGGTGGCTTATGATGATAATGATGAAAAGATGTTGAAAGATTTTCATCAGCAATTTACGGAAATGTATCAAGCCGCCGGTTTTACCAATATTCAGCCGATAGACACCAAGCGTATGCCGGGAAATGAGAATCATGAAATGGGGGGTGTGCGCATGGGAAAAGATCCTAAGACATCCATGCTGAATGCATTTAACCAGATGCATCACTGTAAAAATGTGTTTGTCACCGATGGATCTTGCATGACATCGACGTCTACGCAGAATCCATCCCTCACCTATATGGCACTAACCGCTCGGGCAGTTGATTATGCGATCAATGAAAAAAAGAAGCGGAATTTGTAATTAAGAAATCGATATCCCAAAGCTTTGCAATAAACCGGCTAAGCCATCGCTTGAAAATTTTGCTTTTTTTATTTGATTGATGCTGGGATTAATTTCGTAGGAATGAGCCGTCCTAAAATCCGCTTCGATTAAATTCGTATGATCGAAAAGTACTCCAGAAAGATCGCATTCGTCGAAAACCGCTTTTGGGAAGTGGGCCTCTGTAAAATCAACTTCCTGTAAACTGCAATGTAGGAAAGAAGTACCTTTCGTTTTGACTTGATAAAAAGACGAAAGGTTTAAGGAACATCTTTCAAAACTTACTTCAAATAAAAAAGGATTACAGGCCTCAAAACGTAATCCTTGCATTTTGCAATCGGCGAAATGAACTTTTTGCAAACAAGCTCCACCCAACTGAACTAAACTCACATTACACGACTCAAATCGGCAATCAAGGAATTTAATATTTTTGAAATCGGCGGATTCAAAAGCACAGTTTTTGAAAAGGCAATGATCATATTCACCCGGTTGAATGCTTGAGATTTTTTCAATTGTTTGATCAGCGAAGTATATATTTTGCATGCATGAAATTAATGCAATTGTTGGGTTTCCCAAAATTGCGTTTGTAATATCAATGCTTAAATCCACTTTTAAGTGACTTGAGTCACGAATTCCTTAAATTTTAATGCTTAATTTACCAAATGAATATAAATATCAAACAACACTGGGATACGATTTACCAAACAAAACAGCCCAATGAGGTAAGTTGGACGGAAGAAAAGCCATCGGTCTCTTTGGACCTTATCCACTCATTTAATCCTTCAAAATCAGCTAAAATTATCGATATAGGTGGGGGTGACAGTAAATTGGTCGATTATTTATTGGCCGAGGGCTTTAGCGATCTATCCGTTTTAGATATTTCGGAAGCGGCGATTGACAGAGCTAAAAAACGCTTGGGGAAAAAGGCAAAACAAATTACTTGGATTGTTCAAGATGTGTTGGATTTTAAGCCAAAAGAACAATATGCTATTTGGCACGATCGGGCCGCATTTCATTTCCAAACCGAAGAAAAAACCATTAATTCTTATTTAAACCTTGTATCAAATGCAGTTTCAGGAAATGTGATTGTTGGCACTTTTTCTAATGATGGCCCCGCCAAATGTAGCGGCCTAGACGTGAAGCAATATGATGAAACTAGGATGAAGAGTAGGTTCGAATCCAGGGCATTCAAAAATATTCTTTGCAAGCGTGAAAATCACATTACACCGATGGGCACGAGTCAAAATTTTGTTTTTTGCCTATTTAAAAAGGTGTGAATTGAGAATCGTGGATCGGGCTAAAATTAATATCACAGATTATCAAGTACTCGATCAGAATTCGTTTCTTTTTTATTTTGTTCTCTTTAGCTTTGCTAAATTTATAAATTTAGTAAAGCTGGTTGCTACAGTCTCGTTTAATGCAAAGAATTAAATTCGTTTCAACTGCTTATTAAATAAATAATTTAAGCTGATATTCCACACAAAATCATCACCTGGAATCCTAGAATTTAGCTATTTATTCATAATGGAGGATATGGTGAATGGGATATGTTTATTTGAAAGCGTCAAAGTTTCCGTAATATAGTAGCCATCCACACCGTCGATATCCAAATAATAGATTTGTGGAAAGAATCGCAAAAAGGTGTCTTTGGCCAACAAAACATTATTGATATCTGCGTTGAAAGTTACAAAGTTGGTCCGGTGATTTATTCCTTCTGTAAGCCCTTGTGATACTAAATAATACATACCCCAATTAACTTTTTTGGAAACTTGGTAGGATGGAATCCACTCGGTTGCAAAATATTGTTGGGGGTTTAAAATCGTTTTTGACACCCCCATTTTATCATACAAAGTCGTATTTCTAAAGGCTACGGAAGGATGTCCGCTGATGCTAAATTTAAATTTTTTCTGGTTGACAGCCTTGTATCGAAACCAAAAAATAAAGGACCAAGGTCTGCCTTCTAACGAAAAACGAAATTGGGGCTCAAAGGCCAGTCGTACATTGCCAACAGATAAATCAAAAATGGCCGCAGGTTTTCCTAAGGTAAACATGGGTAAAATAGAAAAGCCATTTTGGGTCACCGCTACCGCCCCTGAAATGGGATATGATTTTTGGGTGCTATCTACAGGAATGAATTCATCTGCCTTCGCATTGGTCGACATCATTAAAAATACAATTCATAGAAATGGTAGAATTTTTCGTGTCATTAGATTAGGTGCATTCTTAATTGACTGCAAATATTGCACCTTTTAATTGATATGGCTCTTCGGCACAAATAATAAGTCGTCTAAGATAAAACCCTAATATTTACTATTTTTACTTTACATGAAATTCAGCCCATGAAAAAATTCTTATTAATCATTGTTTTGGGAGCGCTAACGCCCTATTTATTGCCAGCCCAAAACAAGCCTGCTTATGTTCTTTATAATGCGAAGGGCAATAAATTGGCTTATGGCAAAATGATTAAAACACTCGTCAAGCAAGATGTGGTATTGATTGGGGAATTACATAATAATCCGATTAGTCATTGGCTAGAGTTGGAGGTCACCAAATCATGTTTGTCGGCCCGCGAATTAGTTTTAGGTGCTGAAATGTTTGAACAGGATAATCAGCCCGCGTTAAATCTGTACCTAAATGGAAAAATAACGGAAAAGGGTTTGGACTCTGCGGCCCGACTTTGGAAAAACTATAAAACGGATTATGCTCCATTAGTTAATTTAGCCAAAGAAAATAAGCTCAAATTTATAGCCACCAATATCCCTCGTAAATTTGCCAGCCTTGTGTCAAAAGTAGGTTTTGAAGGTTTGGAAAAATTGTCTGCCGAAGAAAAAAAATGGATCGCTCCCCTGCCTATTTTGTTTGACCCCGAACTACCCGGTTATGTCAAGATGCTTGCCATGATGGCGGAACATAAAATGCCCAATATGGCCAAAGCCCAAGCGACTAAGGATGCGACCATGGCCTATTTTATTTTTCAAAATCAAAAGCCAGGAGGGCTATTTATTCATTACAATGGCTCCTATCATTCCGAATATTTTGAAGGTATTTCTTGGTATCTTAAAAAGTCAAATTCAAATTTGAAAATCGCAACCATCGCGACCGTTAGCCAAGATGAAATCAATTCACTTTTGCCGGAACATATCGGAAAAGCGGACTATATTATTTGTGTGGAAAGCGATATGACGCCCACGTACTAATTTTCAGAATATTTAAAATGATCAAGTACTAGATCGCCATTCGTTTCTTCTTTATTTATTTCTCTTTAGCTTTACTAACTTTCTAAAAGTTAGTAAAGCTGCTTGCTACAGTCTCGTTCAATGCAAAGAATCAAATTTGAAGAATTAAAATCTACGATAAAAAAGGCCTTTATCTGCGCGGGAATGTCCGAAGATCAAGCCGAAATTTGTGCTCAAACACACGCGGAAACGAGTTGCGATGGCATCTTTTCCCATGGGCTAAATCGGGTGGAACGATTTATCAATTACATAGAAAACGGCTGGGTAAACCTTGACGCTAAACCGAATTTGGAGCAACAATTTGGGTCCATTGAAATTTATAATGGCAACCTGGCGCCGGGTGTTACCAATGCTTTTTTTGCGATGGATCGCGCGATTGACATGGCAAAATCCACAGGCTTGGGATTAGTGTCCTTGAACAACACGACACATTGGATGCGGGGCGGAACATACGGTTGGCATGCGGCTAACCAAGGAATGATTGGAATTTGCTGGACCAATACGGAATCTTGTATGCCTGCTTGGGGTGCAACTTCAGCCAGCATTGGCAATAATCCCTTTGTCATCGCGATTCCGAGGCAGGAAGGTCATGTGGTTTTGGATATGGCCATGTCTCAATATTCCTATGGAAAATTAGAAAACACTCGATTAAATAATGATAAACTTCCCTATGCTGGCGGCTTTGATTCGGAGGGCTTGTTGACCGACGACCCAGTTGAAATAGAAAAAACCAGACGTATATTGCCAACCGGTTATTGGAAAGGTTCCAGTTTCGCCATCATGTTGGACTTGTTGGCCAGTCTTCTGTCCAACGGAAAAACAACTGCCGCCATCGACCAATACGGATATGGAAATTGTGGGGGATGTTCCCAAGTTTTCATCGTAATTGACCCACTCAAAATGAATGATCAGCCGTTTGTCGACCAAGCATTGAAACAGACGATAGAACAATTAAAGCAAGCGACTCCAATGAATGAAGGAGGAGAAATTCTGTATCCCGGAGAAAGATCGCTCAGAAATAGGCGTGAAAATTTGATCAAAGGGGTTCCCGTTCATGAGTCAGTGTGGGAAAATGTAAAGAAATTGGCTGGCTTGGAATAAATGAAGGTCTAGTTTTTTGATAAGCCCCTAATAAATTCTTATCAGTATTTTGGCTTTTTAAAAGGCGGGCGCCAGATTATAAACGGCGTATAAATTCTGCCAAACCCTACATTTATTTAACCGGAACTCTCGGGACAAATTCCAAAGAAACGTTTTGATTCTTAGGCTATTTCAAACAAAGTCGTAAATTTAAATCGATTTTATAAACCTATGAAAATGAAGATGAAAAAGTACGCACTCTTTAGCTTGCTGTTTATTTCAATGAGCCCAATTTTTGGTCTGACGAATCCAACAAATTTAGCTGCGTCCAAGCCTGGCAAAAAACAAAAATTATTTGATGGAAAGACTTTTAAAGGTTGGGAAGGCGACACCTTAACTTGGCGAATCCAGGATGGTATTTTGGTAGGCGGATCCTTGGAAACAAGAGTGCCTCACAACAATTTCCTCATGACTAAAAAAATCTACCACAATTTTTATTTAAAACTCAAGATAAAATTGACCGGAACGGAGGGCTTTGTCAACTCAGGAATTCAATTTCGAAGCGTGAAAGCCACCAATCCGGCCTATGAAATGATAGGATATCAAGCGGATTGGGGCAAGGATTATTGGGCTAGTTTATATGATGAATCAAGGCGTAATAAAACGCTAATGAAGCCCAATGAAGCAGATGTGCTTTCTTGGATTAAGCAAGGCGATTGGAATACCTATGAAATCAGGGCTGAAAACGAGCGAATTCGCCTCTATATTAATGGCAAGCAAACGGTTGATTATACGGAAACGGATGCTTCCATACCCTCTTCGGGCCTCATTGCTTTACAGATTCACGGCGGTGCAAAAGCGATCGTCGCGTTTAAAGATATATACTTGCAAGAGCTTCCATAAATAAACCGATAAATGAAGAATTTTTTCCGGAATGGTTTGGCCATTTTAATCGGCACACTTTTTTTGGCGTCAACCATTAAAACGGCTGAAACAAGAACTATGAAATTTTCGCAAGACACCTTGCGCATTGATCACGATTATGTGTTGGAGGCCACAATGCTGGGTTATTTTGCCAAAGATGGAACAAGAAATCCCACCCTAAAAGCCAATAAGGGAAAGCGAGTTCGGATCACTATTTATAATGGGGAGATGATGACCCATGACATCGCCTTAGAAAAAGCAGGGATAAAAACTCCATCCATTTCGGATAAAGGCGCCAAGGTCAGTATGACTTTTATTGCCAAAGAAAATGACACCTATTTTTGTACCGTGCCCGGGCATCGAGCCGCAGGGATGGTGGGCAAATTAGAGATTGTCACAGGGGAGACAGAGACGATAGCTTCCATAGGTGTAATCCCGAAAAAAAATGGAAAAACGATGAATGTCAATTTTGAAACAGGAACACTGGAAAATTGGAAAGCCACAGGAGAAGCGTTTTTAAATCCAATCATTAGCCAAGAACCCTCTCCCCTGCATGATAAAACGGCCAAAATTAACCCTGAAGGAACGTATTTTTTGAGTAGCGGCGGTACGGTTAAATATGCATTGACCGGGACGCTAACGTCTGAATCCTTTAAAATAACGCATCCTTTTGCAAGCTTTTTAGTCTCCGGTGGAGCGATTCAAGATACGCGTGTGGAGCTGGTTTTGGCAAAAAGCCAACGGGTTATTTTTAAATCTACGGGTCAGGGTCGCGCCACGTTACAACCTGTGGTCGCCAATTTAAAAGCGCATCTGGGCCAGGAAATGTTCATAAGGATTATCGATAACGAAACAGGAATATCGCCTATTCCTTATGTCGGGCATGATAAATTGGCGCACATAAATTTTGACAATTTTAGGTTTCATGCTACGAGGCCTACATTCCCCAATGAATTAAACCAAAAAGACATTATCGTCCTTCCCCCACTTGACCCGATCCTTCATGCGGGACTTTCTGGAAAAGAGGCCGCAAAAGCGATGACCTTGCCCAAAGGATTTAAGATTACTTTAGCCGCTTCAGAGCCTGATATTGTGCGTCCGATTAGTTTTACGATGGATCCAAGGGGCCGACTATGGGTTGTGGAGGGGCATACTTATCCGGTTCCGGCTCCTGAAGGACAAGGAAAAGATCGGATCTTGATTTTTGAGGATACGGATGGAGATGGGACTTTGGACAAAAGAAAAGTTTTCATGGAAGGACTAAATTTAGTCAGTGGTATTGAAGTGGGCATGGGGGGAGTTTGGCTAGGTGCGGCACCGTATTTGTTGTTTATCCCCACCGACTTTACCCTAGATAAACCTACGGGTCCGATCCAAAAGTTGCTGGATGGTTGGGGCGTTCAGGACACCCATGAAGTTTTAAATAGTTTGCGCTGGGGGCCGGATGGTTGGCTATATGGAACTCATGGTGTTTTCACCCATTCTAATGTGGGGAAACCGGGGGCTACGGACCAAGAACGGACTAAGATTAATGCAGGTGTTTGGCGTTTTCACCCTAAAACGCATGTTTTTGAGGTGTTTGCGGAGGGCTCAAGTAATCCTTGGGGCATTGATTTTAATGAGTATGGACATCCATTTATTACGGTTTGCGTGATTCCGCACATGTTTCACATTATTCAAGGGGCTCGTTATCAAAGACAAGGCGGGAAACATTTTAATCCCTACACGTATGATGACATTAAAACCATCGCGGACCATGTACATTATGTAGGAGATCGTGGACCCCATGCGGGCAACTTTAGGTCAGCCTCTGCGGGTGGCGGCCATGCGCATGCGGGAGCCATGATTTATTTGGGAGGAAATACGTGGCCCAAAGAATTCAGAAACAATATTTTCATGAATAATATCAATGGGGCCAAACTTAATGTAGACATTTTGACTCCCAAAGGTTCTGGGTATAGCGCCAGCCATAAAAAAGATTTTTTGTCGATGAATGATTCATGGTCGCAATGGCTTAACATGAAATATGATCCGAGTGGCTCTGTTTATGCGATTGATTGGTATGATAAAAATCAATGCCATAGTACCAATCCAGATGTACACGATAAAACCATGGGCCGAATTTTTAAAATTACCCATGAATCGGACGTGTTCGTTCGAGTGGATTTGAGTAAATCGACCGACCTGGAATTAGTGAATCATCAATTGAATCCCAACGAATGGTATGTGCGTCAGTCGCGAACCATTTTACAAGAAAGAGGCGGGAATGCTCAGGTTTACAAAGCGTTAAGGGATATTTTAGACAAAAACCCTGATGTTACGCGTAAACTTAGGGCATTATGGACTTTGCAGGTAACGGGAGGTTTAATGGAGATGGATTTGGAGAGATTGTTGGGCCACGAAAGTCCTCATGTACGGAGTTGGGCGATCCAATTGGCTACCGAGAAAAAAGTCGTTTCGGCTACTTTTTTAAGTAAATTGGAATCCATAGCCAAGACAGAATTCAGTGCACAGGTCCGTTTGGCTATGTTGTCCGGGCTTATGCGTTTGCGTCCTGAAATGAGGTGGAATGTGGTGGAGGCCTTAGCTCAAAAATCCGAAGATCGTTTAGATCATAATATTCCGTTGATGGTCTGGTATGCCGCGGAGCCATTGGCTGCGATAGATCCTGTGAGAAGTTTAGCGATGGCTGAAAAAGCAAAGATGCC
>CAMDRO010000022.1 GCA_945906795.1 Spirosoma fluviale | reverse complement strand
ATTCCCCAAAAACCTTGTTTGATAAAGTCTGGGATTCACATGTTGTTCGTCAAATTGCTGACGGGCCAGATGTTTTTTTTATAGACCGACATTTTATTCATGAAGTGACTAGTCCTGTAGCCTTTTTAGGTTTAGAGCAAAGAGGGCTTAGTGTTTTATTTCCTGAGAAAACTTTTGCAACGGCAGATCACAATACGCCTACGATAAACCAACATCTTCCCGTGGAAGATCCTTTGTCAGCGAATCAATTGTTGCAATTAGAGAAAAATACAAGTAAATATGGAATTTCTCACTGGGGTTTAGGTAATCCCAAGAATGGAATTGTTCATGTAGTAGGTCCTGAAAATGGAATTACTTTGCCTGGAATGACGATCGTTTGTGGAGATTCACATACCTCAACTCATGGGGCTTTTGGCGCTATTGCCTTTGGAATAGGTACATCTGAAGTGGAGATGGTTCTTTCTTCACAATGCATCATGCAACCCAAACCGCTTAAAATGCGGATTAATGTCAATGGCCATCTAGGAAAAGGGGTAACGCCGAAGGACGTGGCCTTATATATTATTTCAAAATTATCCACCTCAGGAGCTACAGGTTATTTTGTCGAATATGCGGGAGATGTTTTTGAAAATATGTCCATGGAAGGTCGCATGACGGTATGTAATTTAAGTATTGAGATGGGTGCTCGGGGCGGGATGATTGCTCCAGACCAAACTACTTTTGATTATATCAATGGTCGCGAATTAGCCCCAAAAGGAGCAGATTGGGATAAGCAATTGGCTTATTGGAAAACATTATCAACGGATGCTGATTCAGTATTTGATAAAGAAATTACTTTTTTAGCTTCTGATATCGAACCCATGATTACCTATGGCACCAATCCGGGTATGGGTATGGGTATTTCCAGAAATATTCCTCAAGCAAAAGATTTGGAAGGTGGTGCGTCAAGTTATGCTAAATCATTAGATTACATGGGCTTTGAGGAGAATGATTCGATGATAGGTAAAAAAGTTGACTATGTATTTATTGGCTCATGTACCAATGGGCGTATAGAGGATTTTAGAGCTTTTGCTTCGATCATTAAAGGTCGGAAAAAAGCGGATCATGTGATTGCTTGGGTCGTTCCAGGTTCTCATGTGGTGGAAGCTCAAATACATGAAGAAGGTATTTTTGATATTTTGACAGAGGCTGGTTTTGCTTTACGCCAGCCAGGTTGTTCGGCTTGTTTAGCCATGAATGATGATAAGATTCCTGCTGGCAAATATGCGGTGAGTACATCAAATAGAAATTTCGAAGGTCGCCAAGGACCAGGTTCAAGAACCTTGTTAGCCAGTCCTTTAGTTGCTGCGGCAGCTGCAATTACTGGGGTTGTAACAGATCCTAGACAATTTTTATAATATTTAAAAAGTTTATTATGGCTTACGATAGTTTTAAAGTTTTACGTAGTTCTGCCGTTCCTTTGCCCATTGAAAATGTGGATACGGATCAAATTATTCCTGCTCGTTTTTTAAAGGCTACTGAACGAAAAGGTTTTGGTGACAACTTATTTAGAGATTGGCGTTATGATAAAAATGACCAAGCAAAATCTGATTTTGTTTTAAATAACCCGACTTATTCAGGTAAGATATTAGTGGGTGGAAAAAACTTTGGATCAGGTTCTTCTCGAGAACATGCGGCTTGGGCTCTTTATGATTATGGGTTTCGTTGCGTAGTTTCTTCGTTTTTTGCTGATATATTTAGAGGCAACTCCATCAATGTAGGTATTTTGCCTGTCCAAGTAAGTCCAGAATTTTTACATCAAATATTTACAGCGATCGAAAAAAATCCTAAAGCTGAGTTGGAAATAAACTTAATAGAACAAACCATTACGATTGTTTCAACGGGTGCTTCCGAATCTTTTGAGATTAATGGGTACAAGAAAAATAATTTATTAAACGGCTTTGATGATATCGATTATCTTCAAGCGATGAAAGAGGAAATAGCTATGTTTGCACTTAACCGATAAGCATTTGAAACGCCACATAGAAATAATGGACACGACTCTTCGGGATGGAGAACAAACTAGCGGGGTGTCGTTTTCAGCTTCTGAGAAATTAACGATAGCACAATTACTTTTGACTGAACTAAAAGTTGATCGGATAGAAATTGCGTCTGCTCGGGTTTCTGATGGTGAATTTCAGGCAGTAAAAAAAATAACGGAATGGGCATCCATTCATGGGTATCTAGACAAAGTAGAAGTATTGACTTTTGTGGATGGAGGAACCTCTGTCGATTGGATGATTTCTAGCGGAGCTAAAGTAATGAATTTGTTGACTAAAGGTTCATTAAACCACTTGAAGCACCAACTCAAAAAATCTCCCGAACAACATTTTGCTGAAATCGCTGAATCCATTCATTTGGCCGTTTTAAAAGGTTTAGAAGTCAATGTGTACTTGGAAGATTGGAGCAATGGGATGCGGAATAGCAAAGATTATGTGATTAACTACTTGGATTTTATCCAACATTTACCCATCAAACGCATTTTATTGCCTGATACGTTGGGGGTCTTAATTCCTTCTGAGGTGGCAGCATTTATTTCGGAATTAGTCCAACGATATCCAAAAATTCATTTTGATTTTCATGCGCACAATGATTATGATTTAGGAACGGCCAATGCGCTCGAAGCGGTAAGGAATGGTATTCATGGGTTACACTTGACGGTCAATGGCATGGGCGAACGGGCAGGAAATGCTCCCTTGGCAAGTGTTATAGCTGTTTTAAATGATTATCAAAAAGATGTTTCCACTTCTGTTTGTGAAAAATCATTGTATAGCGTCAGCAAGTTAGTGGAGACTTTTTCTGGATTTAGAATTCCTGCCAATAAACCTATTGTAGGTGAAAATGTGTTTACTCAGACAGCGGGAATTCATGCAGATGGAGATAAAAAGAATAACTTATATCACAATGATTTAATGCCTGAGCGTTTTGGGCGTGAGCGAAAATATGCCTTAGGTAAAACGAGTGGCAAGGCAAATATTGCTAATAATTTGGCCCAATTAGGTATTCAACTTTCGGATCAGGATCTAAAAAAAGTAACTCAGCGGATTATCGAATTAGGAGATAGGAAAGAAGTGGTTACTCAAAATGACCTACCCTATATCATTTCGGATGTTTTGGATAGTAATATGATTGAAGAACGAGTTCAAGTATTGAATTATGTGCTGACGCATTCCAAGGATTTGCGGCCTTCGGTTACATTGAAAATTTCCATTGATGGTGAATATTTTGAGGAACATGCACAAGGGGATGGGCAGTACGATGCTTTTATGAAAGCCTTGTTAATGATCTTCGAAAAAAATGGTCAAATCTTACCTCAACTAAAAGATTACGCTGTTCGGATTCCGCCGGGTGGTGATTCCGATGCATTATGTGAAACAATTATTACCTGGGCCCACGGTGACCGTGAGCTCATTACTCGAGGCTTAGATTCAGACCAAACGGTTTCAGCGATCAAAGCCACTCAGAAAATGTTGAATTTAATTTAAAATGAAAATGGTGAAAAAGCATATTTTAATTGTTCCAGGGGATGGAATTGGCCAAGAAGTTACGGCAGTAGGTAAAAAAGTGTTAGAGAAAATTGCGGCTAAATTTGGTCATGAGTTCACGTATGATGAAGCTTTAATTGGGCATGAGGCGATTGAGGCAACAGGTGATCCGCTTCCTGCTGAAACTTTAGCCAAAATGAAGGCTTCGGATGCAGTGCTTTTTGGCGCTGTAGGCCATCCCAAATATGATAATGATCCTTCAGCTAAAGTTAGACCTGAGCAAGGTTTATTGCGAATGCGAAAGGAATTAGGTTTATATGCCAATTTGAGACCCATTAAATTATTTGACGAATTATTAGGGGCGTCTAGTATTAAGCCAGAAATTTTAAAAGGGGCTGATATTTTATTCTTTCGTGAATTAACAGGAGATATTTATTTTGGTGAAAAGGGTCGTAAAAATAATGGGGATACAGCCTATGATGTAGCTGAATATAGTCGTTATGAGGTTGAACGGATAGGCCGAAAGGCATTTGATGCAGCCATGACACGTAAAAAACATCTAGTTTCGGTCGATAAAGCTAATGTGTTGGAATCTTCTCGATTATGGAGAGAAGTTATTCAAAAATTAGCTTTGGAGTATCCTGAAGTTACGGTAGAATATCAATTTGTAGATGCGACTGCCATGCTGTTAATTAAAGATCCTAAACGTTTTGATGTGGTTGTCACGGCCAACTTATTTGGTGATATTTTAACGGACGAAGCATCTCAAATCGCAGGCTCCATGGGGATGTTGGCCTCCGCGTCGATCGGTGATGGGACAGGTGTTTATGAACCTATTCATGGTTCTGCACATGATATTACAGGAAAAGGTTTAGCTAATCCATTAGCTTCTATTTTATCAGCTGCCTTGTTATTGGATATTTCTTTTGGTTTAAAGAAAGAATCAGAGACGATTATAAATGCAGTGGATGCTTTATTGAAAAAGGGTTTTAGGACGCGTGATATCGCTGATGCTAGTACTCCTGCGAATATGATTTTAGGTACTGAGGCGATTGGCGAGGAAATTCTAAAATTGATTTAATTCCAAATATTTGTATTTTTATGCTCAGGGATTTTTCTCTGAGCATTTTTTATGGAAGTAATTGTCGTTTTAGGTTCTCCCAATTTTCCTGATGGTACCTTAGGTCCCATTGCCTTGGATCGTTTATATGGATGTTTATCTGTATTTGATTCTAAAAAGTATAAAATACTTTGCACAGGTGGCTTTGGTGCTCATTTTAATACGAGCCCTATCGCACATGCGAATTACCTAAAGAATTTTTTAATCGAAAAAGGCGTTCCTTCAACTGCTTTTTTGCCATTGGCACTCTCTTCAAACACCGTTGAGGACGCTACAATGTCTAAATCTGTTTTAACGAATGTGGCCTATAAAGACCTTTTTATCATCACTTCTGAATATCACGTAGCTCGAGTAAAATTTATATTTACTGAAATTTTAAAAGATTTTAATTTAAATTTCAAAGCGGTTGCTCATCATTCCTTAGATGATGTTTTGGAACCTTTGATCCGACATGAAAAACTGGCTATGGACCAATTAAATTCAAATGGATTGTATTATTAAATTTTTTTAAAAATGATAAACTACGTATTCTACTTTCTTCTTTTGTTTTCATCCTATTTTTCGATTGCCCAACAGAATACTTTAAAGCCGATTGAAGTAACTGATTTGTTGAAAATTAAAACGATTGGAAAGCCACAAATTTCTCCGGATGGCTTGCATGTCCTTTTTTCTGTCATGGAAATTAAAGAGGATGTGGATAAAAAAAGTGATTTTGTCTATATAACCCAATTGTATTTGGGTGAATTAAAGGAAAAAACATATCGGACTTTGACATCCGGCAAATATGCTATTTCATCCCCTTCATGGAGTCCAGATGGACGTTCCATTTTATTTTCTAGAGATATAGGTAATAAATCCCAAGCTTACATCATCAATTTGAATGGGGGTGAACCCATGGCTTTGACTTCATCATCTAGAGGTATCATTAATCCTGTTTGGTCTAAAGATGGTCAATTTGTCTTGTACCAAGAACGAATAACAATGAAAGAATTTTTGCTAGATTCTTTAAATAATCCGTCAAAACTGATTCCTTCTTGGAACATTGAAAAACCGAAATTGGATGCAAATGTTTATGCTCGTTCATCTAAGGCAAATCCCAACGGAAATCTACAAGAGGTTCGCGCTTATTTATATCAAAATGAAAAAGATAAGAAGGCCAAAGTAATTAATCGCTTAAACTTTCAAGAAGAGACCACGACAACGGGTGAATTTCCAATAAATTTATTATTTAAAATTTCAGTGGATGGATCTTCTAAACCCGTTTTGATCAATAATCCGTATGATCGTTGGACCGACTGGGAAGAAACATCTAAGGGTATTATAGCCATCATTCCAGTTGATACTTTGACGCATCCTGACCGTGTTTTGGATCATAAAATTGTGTTATATAATCGATCAAATAATCAATATAGTACCCTTGTTGAAAAGAAAGGTTTTGCCTATTCGAATATTAATTTAAGTCCTGATGGTAATTGGCTCACATATGTAGAAATAAGTACTTCAATAGTTCGAAATGGTACTTTAAAAATTCTAAATCTAGCTAATTCGGCCGTTATAGATGTTCCTATGGATCGGGTCATCACTCAAGTCAAATGGTCAGAAAATAATGAAAGTATATATTTTACAGCTCAGGATCACGGAGGTGTTCCCATTTTTGTTTATCATTTACAATCTAACAAGGTTAAGCAAATCACCTCTGAGGTGGATGGTGTTTTAGGTTTTGATTTAAAAGGCGATTATTTGATTTATGCCAAAACTTGTATTGACAATCCATCTGAGCTGTATGTCAATGATTTACTAGGAAAATCTGAGTCTATTTTTACGAACGAAAATACAAATTGGTTGGCCGGCAAATCGATTTCAAAACCTATTAAAAAATCGTTTGTAAACAAAAAAGGTCAGCGTGTCGAGTATTGGTTAATGAAGCCATTAAATTATCAATCAGGAACTCAATATCCCTTGGTTGTTGACATTCATGGAGGTCCTACTGCGATGTGGGGAACGGGTGAGGCCAGTATGTGGCATGAATTTCAATATTATGCAAGTAAAGGAATGGGAGTCGTTTACGGCAATCCAAGAGGCAGTGGGGGATATGGATCCGAGTTTTTAGCGGCCAATGTAAAAGACTGGGGGGCTGGACCTATGTCAGATGTGATGCAAATGACTGATTTAGCGGTGAATGAGGGTTGGGTTGACACGACGCAATTAGCTATTACTGGAGGATCTTATGCAGGTTATTTAGTTACGTGGATGCTGGGTCATACGAATCGTTTTAAGGTAGCTTGCTCCCAAAGAGGTGTATATGAATTAAGTACATTTTTTGGTGAGGGCAATGCATGGCGATTAAATCCGCGCTATTTTGGTGGCTATCCTTGGGAGAAAACAACTAGAATAATATTAGACCGAGAGTCCCCTTTGACCTATGTTCAAAATATCAAAACACCATTAATTATTTTTCATGGTGAAAATGATTTGCGAACGGGAGTTATTGGTAGTGAAATGTTGTACAAAAGTTTAAAAATATTGGGTCGAGAGGTTGAATATGTCAGACACCCTGAAGCTTCTCATGAAATAACAAGAGCTGGAAATAATAGGCAAAGAATTGATCAGATGCTTCGTACCTACGAATTTTTCAGTCGGTATTTGAAACTTAATGAAGGGAAATAAGACAAAGGTGAAAAAAAAGTGAATGCTTGCATTCACCTTTTTTAATTGTCCACTGCTAATAAAGCGATTTTTTGAGATTTAACTAAAGTATCTCCAATCTTCATTTCCTTTTACCTTGATCAGCGTCTGGTAGATTAAGTCGATGACCGCATTCATATCTTCTTTGGCTATCATTTCCACCGTGGTGTGCATGTATTTTAAAGGCAATGAAATTAAGGCCGATGCGACTCCTTCTGTGGCATAGGCAAAAGCATCCGTATCAGTTCCGGTCGATCGAGAAACTGCTTGCCTTTGATATGAAATTTTATTTTCTTCCGCCACGTCAATGATGAAATCACGCACATTATTTTGTACCGCAGGACCATAACAGATGACAGGGCCTTTTCCACACGACATATCGCCTTGTGTTTTCTTATTGTACATAGGTGACTGCGTATCATGGGTCACATCCGTAATAAAGGCTAAATCTGGTTTTAATCTGCGCACGATCATTTCTGCACCACGTAACCCAATTTCTTCTTGGACAGAGTTGACTATGTATAAAGTATAGGGCAATTTAATTTTCTTCTCAGTAAGACGCCTAGCTACTTCTGCTATCATGTAGCCACCAATCCGATTGTCTAAGGCTCGGCCTACTAAATACTTTTTGTTCAGTTCCATTAAACCATCCTCAAAAGTAACGACACAGCCTACATGTATGCCCATTTTTTCAACCTCTTTTTTATTTGAGGCGCCACAGTCAATAAAAATATCGGATACACTTGGAGCTTTATCTTTCGCTAAATCGCGTACATGTATTGCGGGCCAACCAAAAATTCCTTTGATGACTTTGTCTTTTGTGTGGATATTTGCCCGCATAGAAGGAGCAATTAAAGCATCTGAGCCCCCATTTCTTCGTAGAAATAAATACCCATTATCATCAATGTAATTGACAAACCATGAAATTTCATCTGCATGTGCTTCTATGACTACAGAATAGGGCTGGCCAGGATTTATAACACCCACCGCAGTTCCATAGGTGTCTATGATTTTATCATCAATATAGGGTTTAATGTAATCTAGCCATATTTTTTGGCCTGACATTTCAAATCCAGTAGGAGAGGCATTATTTAAATAATTATATAAGAATTCGTTCGCTTTGGTAGACATAATTTGTATTTTTTTTGCAAGTTACTAAGCCTTGTTTATAATTTATTTTTAATAAAATAATATTTTAAAGTTTTTTGAATCAATTAAAATTTATTTTTGCTGTTATAATCTATAAAGATTGTATTTTTGATTGTATGAAAGGTCTGAGTGATATAAAATTTTTTAAATGAAGAAAATAGCAGTTTTTACATCGGGAGGTGATGCTCCAGGAATGAATGCTTGCATACGCGCTATTGTTCGTGGTGCTGCATATCATAATGTGGAGGTTTTTGGAATAGTTAGAGGGTATAATGGAATGATAAAAGGGGATATTATTCCTTTAAATTCACAATCTGTCAGTAATATAATTCAACGAGGTGGAACGATTTTAAAATCAGCTCGTTCTAAAGAGTTCATGACCTCAGAAGGTCGTCAAAAAGCCTTTGAACAGTTGATGGAAAAAGGCATAGAAGGTTTAGTGGCCATTGGCGGAAATGGTACTTTTACCGGTGCGGAAATTTTTTATAATGAATTTAAAATCCCTACTGTGGGTGCTCCAGGTACGATAGATAATGATTTATACGGTACCGATTACACCATCGGCTATGATACGGCTGTCAATACGGCTTTGGATGCAATTGATAAAATCCGCGATACAGCTGACTCACATGACCGAGTATTTTTTATTGAAGTAATGGGGCGTGATTCTGGATATATAGCGATAGAATGTGGGATTGCAGGAGGAGCGGAAGCTGTCATGATTCCTGAAAATTTAACACCTGTCAGCGAGATTGTAGCGATTTTGCAAAAAGGTTTTGCTAAGGCAAAGTCTTCTTCCATTGTTGTGGTCGCAGAAGGTGATGAAGAAGGAAATGCACAAATTATAGCTAAAAAAATCAAAGAAAGTATGAGTGCTGAGTTGGATATTCGAGTAACCACCTTAGGCCATATTCAACGAGGTGGAATTCCTACCGCTTCTGATCGCATATTAGCGAGCCGATTAGGTTTAGGAGCCTTAGAAGGCTTATTGAGAGGCGAGAGAAATGTGATGGCTGGCGTGGTAAACAATCAATTAGTGTATACCCCCTTTCACGATACCATAACGAAAAAGAAGCCTGTTTCAGAGGACTTGATGCGAATGGTTGAAATTTTATCTACTTAACAATATCCCATGATTGTGTAAATGATCAAGCCACTTATCTCACGGATAAGTTGGGATGTTTTTGATAGATTATGATCCGATGGTGTAATTAAATCCAGTAGACCAGATTCATTATGGCTTCCTTTTTTGTCCACGGGATAGGCCTTAATTTTAAATCCTGCTTTGGTAAAACAACGAATTGATCTTTGCATATGCATCGCCGACGTAATTAAAAGCATTTCTTCATTTTTAAGGTAGTTTTTAAGCATTTGGGCCGAATAGGTTGCATTCTCCCTAGTATTTCGGGCTTTGGTTTCCATATAAATGTCTTTTGGCCTAACTCCCATGTCAATCATTAATTGCTTAACGTCATTGGTTTCATGCCCCTTATCCACTTTAATTTTCCCAATACTGGTGTTTCCACCCGTAATTAAAATCTTCTTTATTTTTCCAGCTTTGTATAACAATATGGGTTGAATAAATCGATCAGCAGTCTCTCCCACATTAATTTTGTCTGATTGATCCTCATCGCTGGGTCTTATCATGCCACCACCCAATACAATTCCCCACGTATAATTTTCATTCTTTTCTAACGTTACCGTTGGCTGTTCATAGGAAATATACAATCGGTTCACAAACCAAGGATTACTAAAAAGCGTTAATATGACTAGTATCGCTAAGAGTGAACGCTTTCTTGATTTTTGATATTTTGACAAGAGAGAAATCAATAGTAAAACAAAAATCCAGCAAATCGGTAAAAGAATAAAATCTATAATTTTAGATAGCGCAAAAAACATCGTAATTTTATTTTTGTTTATTTGTAAAATTATTCTAATTCTATGAAAATATTTTTTGTTTACACCTTTATTTTCTTTTCTTTTTTCTCAGCCTTAGCTCAAACTAAATTAAGTAGTGCAAGTAGCCTCAAAGGTTATTTAATCAAAGGTAAAATTGTCGGGGTTAAGAATTCAGATGTGTATTTAGCGCATTATTTTGGGTCGAGCCAACAAGTTGTCAAGGATACCGCAGTAGCGGATGGAAGTGGTAATTTCACATTTCAAGGGAGAGCAGAATTGCCCAAAGGACTTTATTTGATCACATTTGATCAGTCCAAGTACTTAGATTTCATCATGGGTAATACTCACTTTTCATTTGAGACAGATACGCTAGATTTAGTCAATAATATGAAAATCGTAGGTAGCGACGAAAATCAAGCTTTTTACTCTTTTCAAAAAGAAATGGTTAGCCTTTATGGAAAATTAAGATCTGTTCCAGCGAATGATCCTCGGTTTGCAGCTTTAAGAAAGTCAATTTTGGATTTCCAACAAGCTTGGATGCTTAAAAACAAAACTCTATTTGCTTCTAAATTGATCAAGGCTACATTTGAACCTGATATGCCTGCTTTTTCAAAGCCCGTCAAAACGGCAAAAGATAGTGCTGATTTATACCAGTTTCAATATAGATATTACAAAAAACATTTTTTTGATAACATCGACTTAAATGACGAAAAGTTTATTCGAACTCCATTTTTACAAAAGAAATTGGAAAAGTTCTTTACCGATTTAGTCGTACAGGAATCAGACTCCATTACGAAAGATGCCGATATTATTTTGGCTAAAATAAAAAATGAGGATGTTCGTAAGTATGTCATTTATAAAATATCAAGCACCTATGAAAATCACAATGTAATAGGTACCGATGCGGCTTTTGTGCACATGTCTGAAAAGTATTATATCAACGAACCTAAACTTTGGGATACGTCCACGGTCAGACGAATAAAGGAGCGAATTAAGATCATTAAGCCCCTTTTGATTGGTAAAAAAATTCCAGATATGTATTTAACTGATCCTGCTGGGAAACTACTAACCTTATCGACTTCTCCTGGTAATTACACTATTTTATTTATCTATGATCCAGAATGTAGTCATTGTAAAGAGGAAGTGCCAAAATTAGTAGCACTTACTGATTATTTGAAATCTAAAAGTGCGATTGTATTTGCCGTTTCAATCCTTAGAGAAAAGGAGCAATGGAAAAAATTTATTGCCGAATTTAAAATTCAAAATTGGTATAATGGGGTTGACGTACATATAAATTCAAAAACGGGGAAAGAGGAATATTACACAGACTTTAAAAATACTTTTGATATATATTCTACTCCAATTATTTATGTTTTGGATAAAAATAAAAAGATTATTGGCAAAAGAATACCTATTGAAAACTTAAAAGAGTTCATTGAATTTCATGAAAATAAATTAAGCGGAAATATTAAATAATTTGCTTGATCAAATTAATTAAAGGTTGCTCTACTGATATAACATGAGTTTTAATTCCCTTTTGGGTGAGTTTTGAAATTAGATTTTCAAATTTCAGGTCATGCATTTTTTGCAAAGTCTCTTTGAACTGATCAATATGTATCGAAAGGATTTCATCTGTTTCCTTATCCTCAATATTCATGTAATTGCTGAATGAAATCGGGCTTGTGATTTCTGTAGGGTCTACTAGGTACAGAATTTCGATTTCATTTTTCAATGCTTTAATCTCTAACATGGATTGAATGAATGTTTTATTTTCAACTTCAGTAAACATGAGATCAGAGATGAAATAGATTTTTTTCTTTGAGCCAAATAATTCAATTCTATTTTGGATTAAGTCAGGAAAGCCAGTCTTTTTTTTGATTGAATTCTCGTCAATTAAATTCTCTAAGGCTTGATATACGTATTTTAAATGGGCTAAACTATGGCCTAGTTTACTCTCAAATGAAAGATCATCTGACATGAAAATGACTCCAAATGAATCTTTTTGTTTTTGTAATATGGTGGATAAGGTGGCTACAATTTGTACGGCTTTGTTTATTTTCTCATTGGATTCTATGGGAAAATACATGGAAGTTGAAATATCTAAAATAAAATAGACTTTAATATTGGTTTCATCTTGATACGTTTTTGTATATAATTTATCCGTCTTTCCAAATAATTTCCAATCAATGTTTCTTGGATTTTCACCCTGTTCGTAGGATTTGAATTCTTTAAATTCAGATGAAAATCCATGTAGAATACTCTTGTGTTTCCCATGAAATAAGCCTTCTAATACTTCATTTGATAAGATTTCTAAGGACTTATACTCACTTTTTTTTAGGAGTTTTTCGATCATTTTTCACTAGTTTTTTTGAAATAAAGGATTGACTGGTATCTTTTTTGTTTTCGATTTCTTATGAATTATTTTTTTAATCGGAGCTTTCTTACTGATTTTTATTTTCTTTTTTTTTCGTTTTTTAAGGTATTTTTTGTGTTTGATATTACGTTTTAATCGGTATTTATTTTTGTATTTTAGTCGGGTCTTTTGATAATATTTCCGACTGAATTTTGGGTTGGTGACTAATGATAAATGTTGATATGGTATCAACATCTGTTCTCCTTCAAACCCTACAATCTTCACTTTCACCCGCGCTAATCCAATTTTCTTTAATCTCAATTTATTTGCTCCAGCATCTGTCAGGTCTATTATTCGGCCTCTTTTATAGGGACCACGGTCATTAATTCTTACAATGATGGATTTTTTGTTGGCCAGATTAGTTACTTCAACTAACGTATTAAATGGATAGGTTTTATGCGCGGCTGTAAGTTTTGTTTTATTTAATTTTTCGCTATTGGCTGTTTTTCTGCCATAAAACTTTTCTGAATAGAAAGATGCTATGCCATACTTTTCGTCTCCCAAATCTTGGGATAAACACATGCCTATTGAGATACAGAAAACAACAATTGAACTATATAATACTTTTCCCATTCATGGATTTTATTACGACCTAAAGATTCATTTTAATTTCAAGAATTAAAAATCTAATTTTTTATATCGATCAATTGTCGCTTGATTACAAGATTAAAATTTTAAAATATTTTTGAGTGAATAAAATTAATAGTAGATTTACGAAATCATAAACCAAAATTTATTTAAAGTGGAAGAAAGAGATAGAGAAGAATTGTTTTCTAAACGCATAAGAGCTGGTAAAAGGACTTATTTTTTTGATGTTAAATCAACTCGTTCGTTAGATTATTACATTACCATCACTGAAAGTCGGCGCCATCAAAAAGAAGATGGATTTGTTTATGAAAAGCATAAAATGTTTTTATACAAAGAGGACTTCGATAAGTTTGCGGAAGGTTTAAAAGAAGCCATAAATCATGTTAAAACTGAATTGTTGCCTGAAGTTGATTTTGATCAATTTAATAAAGAAGACGAGGAATTTGGTAATACAGATCTTAAATGGGAATAAAAAGTCATTAATTACAAAAAGCCTCTGTGAAAGCAGGGGCTTTTTGATTTTTAGCCGTATTTTTGTAATTGAAATTTAAATTTTTATGGGTTTAACGTGTGGAATTGTAGGGTTACCGAATGTAGGAAAATCCACTTTATTTAGTGCTATTTCTTCAAATAAAGCCGAGGCGGCTAATTATCCTTTTTGTACGATTGAGCCTAATGTCGGTATCGTTACGGTGCCTGATGAGCGATTAAATATATTGGCTGAATTTGTAAAACCGAATCGTGTTTTGCCTACGGTGATTGAGTTTACGGATATAGCGGGTTTAGTTAAGGGTGCATCGCAAGGGGCTGGTTTAGGCAATAAGTTTCTCGCAAATATTCGAGAAGTGGATGCCATCATTCATGTGGTTCGTTGTTTTGAAGATGATAATATTATCCATGTGGAAGGAAGAGTAAATCCTATTTCCGATAAGGAAATTATTGACATGGAGCTCCAACTTAAAGACCTTGAATCTGTTGATAAAAAAATAAGTAAAATTGAACGCGCAGCTAAAGCGGGAGATGCTAAAGCAAAGCAAGAATTAAATGCATTGCTTTTATTTAAATCTACATTAGAATCTGGCAATTCGGCCAGGACTGTTGACATGAATCCTGATTTACGCGAAACGTCTATCGGCGACTTGTGTTTGTTGACGGATAAGCCTGTTATTTATGTGGCCAATGTAGATGAAAATTCTTTGTCGACCGGCGGAAATGTCTTTGTGGACCAATTAAAATCAAGTGTCTCAGCTGAAAATGCTCAGGTAATTGTTGTTTGTGCAGCCATTGAAGCTCAAATAGCTGAAATTGAAGATTTAGATGAGAGGGCTATGTTCCTAAGTGAATATGGACTTCAAGAATCGGGTTTAAGTAAATTGATCAAGAGTTCCTATTCTTTGCTTAATCTGATTACCTACTTCACTGCCGGAGTTCAAGAAGTTAGAGCTTGGACCATTCAAAAAGGCTGGAAAGCACCTCAAGCAGCAGGTGTCATTCACACCGATTTCGAACGTGGATTTATTCGGGCTGAAGTAATTAAAATGGCTGATTATCAAGCCTATAAAAGTGAGGCTGCTTGCAAAGAGGCAGGAAAATTAAACGTGGAGGGGAAAGATTATGTGGTACATGATGGCGATATCATGCATTTTAGATTCAATGTTTAAAGAGGAAATTGTATTTTTTGATAGCCAATCAAAGAATCAAATCGTTCCCCTGGCTTTTTGAAATAAACTAAAATCTCATACTGATTTTCAGTTTCTGCATGATTTCCTTCCAAATTATTATTGAGGGGATTGCTACTCGTAAATTGATAATTATAGATTCCTTGTTTCAATAATATCCTTCCTAAATAAGCACCTTTCGCTTCATCGTATTGGAGCTCGTTAAAATAGGTTAACTCATACGAATTAAATGCTCCATTAACATATATTTTTTCATCCTCAAACTTCCTGGATTTGAGAATAAAGGTACACCAAACATAATCCGCTTGTAGAGAGTTATCGGGATTTTCGTAATTGGCGATAACGAAAGCACCATTTAAATCGGGTCTTTGAACATAAGAATAATTACCTTGAGCTTGTTCTGGCTGGATTGAAATTTCTGTATATCGATCCAAGGTGTTAATTTGACCCACAAAATTTAGTCTTTGTTGCGTGCTTCTTAGGTCTATTAATCTGAATTCATTACCTCCTGGAATCGCATTTTCTTGATCATAAAATTGATAAGTTAATTTACGTTCCATGGCTTGTATCATGGGTTTTGGAATTTTAGCTAATACGTTTTTAGATTGATTATTTTTACGAACTTCAATTTTTAAATTTTCGTCTGAGTTGATCAAATAGGTGGATGGATAGCCTAAGTTTAAGTCGATGAATTGATGCGTGGAACGCAATAGGTTAGATTTAGCAAAACTAATTTTGGAGCCAATATTGATTTCGTTTTGATAAATGGAAAATCGCTTCGTTATTACCGTATCTCGTTTATTTCTATTTGCATAGACCATCGCAATATAATTTCCACTTATTTTTAATTGAGGCAGTGATATTTTATATTGTTTATAAGGTGTTTTGGTTCCCATGGAAGTTTCAGGATAGCGAATAGGAATATCATTGAAATCAGCTAAATATTCTATTTCATTTAATGGAGAAGGTTTCCAATCGGATTGGCAATGGATAATTCTTAAAAAGTAATTGGTGTTTTCTAAGTTTAAATCATCAAAAAGTAAGTTGGCATTTCCTTGTCTGTCAAAAGCTATACACAAATTCTCAACGATCATTTCGTTCATTGTGTTTTGACTAATATAGACTGTTTTAATGGGCGCTTTATATATCTTATTGGATATTTGAGATTGACCCGCATGGCTGATGATTAGACCGATTAGAAGTAACCATAAAATAGCCAGGCCTTTAATTTTCATTGGATTAATTGATTAACAATTCCCATTCATCGGTTATTTTCAACAATTCACCTTTTTTCTCATTTATTTGTAGCTCTATTGCAGGTAATTCATTGAATTTACCTTCTTGGGCTAAATCAGCCATGGTGCTTTCTAGCTCGTCAATGGATACTTCTAAATCCATGATTTTTGATTCAAGTTTTTCGATTAATTTTTCTTGACTGGGACTACTCGAAGTACTTTTGGGTGAATGAGGGGCTAATTCAGGTTTGGGTTTTTCGATCGATTTTTTAGGTTTGCTTGCATCGGAATTACCTCTGCTCGATTGCCAAACTTCATATTCGTCAAAAGAACCTGGATATTCTTTTATTTCATAATCTTCAATATACCAAATTTTGTTAGCGATGTTGGTGACAAAATAACGATCATGTGAAACGACCACATAGGTGCCTTCATATTGCTGCAATGCTTGAATTAATATATTCACCGATTGCATATCGAGGTGGTTGGTTGGCTCATCCAACAATAAAAAATTGGCCTGCGATATTAATACTTTGGCCAATGCCACGCGTGATTTTTCCCCTCCAGAAAGCACTTTTATTTTTTTAAATACTTCCTCGCCGGAAAACAAAAAGCAGCCTAATACACTTCGTAATTCCATTTCAGTTTTAGCCGTACCCGTTGCTTTCAATTCTTCCAATAAATTATTTTCTACCTGCAAACTTTCTAATTGATGCTGGGCAAAAAATGATTCAATGACATTATGGCCTATTCTACGTTCGCCAACAATTTTTTCAGTTCCTGAAATAATTCTTAATAAGGTAGATTTTCCTTTTCCATTGGCGCCAATAAGTGCAATCTTATCACCCCGGTTAATCGTTGCCGAGGTATTTTTTAATATTATTTTTTCGCCAAAGGCCTTTGAAATATGTTCTAAGAATAGGATAAATCGTCCAGGCTGAGTACCAAAATTAAATTTGAAATTAACTTTTGCTTTTTCATCAATTACTTCATCGACTACATCCAAACGATCCAATGCTTTTACCCTAGATTGCACTTGGCGTGCCTTACTCGCCTTTGCTTTAAATCGCTCTATAAAACGTTCAGTCTGCCTAATTTGGGACTGTTGGTTTTCATAAGCTCCCTTTTGTATTTCATTTCTTAATGCTTTCTCTTCTTCGTAAAATGAAAAATTACCCGGATACAAGGTTATTTTGGCATTAGATACTTCAGCGATATTATCAACTGTCCGATCTAAAAAATAGCGATCATGGGAAACGACTACCACGGAACCTTCGTAATCATGAATGTATTTTTCAACCCACTCAATGGATGGAAGATCAAGGTGGTTGGTCGGCTCATCTAACAGTAGCAATGCGGGTTTTTGCAATAATAGCTTGGCTAGCATCACACGCATGCGCCAGCCCCCCGAAAATAATCGCAAGGGTTTATTTAAATCCTCCGTGGTAAAACCTAGTCCTTCCAAAATCTCTTCAGATTTGGATTGAATGGTATATCCGTCTAATCGTTCAAATTCTTCTTGGAGCTTAGCTAATAAATCGACATCCTTATCTTCATAATTGCTCTCCATTTTATGCAGCACAGCGTCTATTTGAATTTGCAGTTCCAATTGCCTTTCAAATGCTTGCATTGCGACGTGAAGTATGCTGTCGTCTGTTTGATAGGAGAGGAGATCCTGATTTAAAAACCCAATGGTACATTCCCCTGATTTAGAAATATTGCCACCATCTGGGCTATATTCACCAGAAATCAATCGCAGTAAAGTGGATTTACCCGTGCCATTTGCCCCAATGAGGCCAATTTTAGTTTTGGGTTTGATATGTAAATTGGCTCCATCGTAAAGGGCCCGACTACCGAAATAGAAACTTAAATTAGATATTGATAACATGTTGCAAAGATAACCGATTATCTTTAATAGCTAAAGTCGGTTTCTCGCATTTTGTCCTCCAAGGTGTGGGCAATTTATGATTTTCTCTAAACCTTCATATTTTATCGGATTTTTGTGATATCCCATTGTTTTGGAAAGACTCATGGTTCTGTTATTATCCCCCATCGATAATTCGATATCTTCCATCGTCATCTGACTAGGATGCTCATATCCGCATGCATGTGAAATTTCTGCTATTTCTTTAACCAATGTCCGATGATAATGATAGAAACGCTCACTTTTTAATTCCGGATTAATACCTGCTTGCAACCATTTATTGGATGTGGCAACACCTGATGGACAATGATTCGTATGGCATTTTTGTGCTTGAATACATCCAATGGACATCATGGCTTCTCGAGCAATATTAATACTATCTGCTCCCATGGCTAATGCCATTAATGCTTTTTCTGGAAATCCCAATTTTCCTGAGGCAATAAAATATATCTTATCCGTTAACTCATGTCTTTGAAAAATTTGATAAACTTTGGCGAATGCGAATGTAAACGGCATGGAAACATGATCAGCGAAGGCATGTGGCGCGGCTCCGGTTCCCCCTTCTCCGCCATCGATTGTAATAAAATCTGGGCCTGAATTAGTTTTAACCATGTGTGCTGCAAGCTCTTCCCATTGCTCTAATTTACCGATAGCTGATTTTATTCCAACGGGCAATCCCGTTTCTGAAGCCATACTTTCAATGAATTTGACCATTTCGGGTATATTTGAAAAGGCTGTGTGAAAGGCTGGCGATATGGAATCTTTTCCCTTTGGAATTTGTCTAATGGCTGCTATTTCATCGTTAATTTTAGAAGCAGGTAACATTCCTCCTTTTCCCGGTTTAGCCCCTTGAGATAATTTAAGTTCTATGGCACGTAAAAATGGATTTTTATCGACCTTTTCTTTTAATTTTTCCATCGAAAATTTTCCATCAGTATTCCGAACGCCAAAATATGCAGTACCAATATTCAAGATGACATCAGCTCCATTTTGATGGTAAGGCGACAGGGATCCTTCTCCCGTATTGTGGTAGCAACCAGCTAAATAGGCGCCTTTATTTAAAGATTCAATGGCTTTCGCGGATAATGATCCAAAACTCATTCCAGATATATTAATAATGGAATAGGGTCGATATGGCCTTCTTCTTTGATGATATTCCCCCATCACCTTGGCCGCTGGCATTACCCCTGGATTTTTATGAAAAAGGTGATCAAATGGTGGATTAAATCCAATCATGGCATTTTTTATAAATATATATCCTGGAGCATTAAAATCTTGATCACTGCCAAAACCTTGTAGATTATTGTCTTTCTTAGCTGATGCATAGATCCACGATCTTTCTTGTCGGTTAAACGGTAATTCTTCGCGATTATTAGCTACAATGTATTGCCTGATTTCGGGTCCTATCTTTTCTAACCAAAATCTTAAATGTCCTAAGATTGGGAAATTATGTGTGATGGAATGTTTTTTTTGAAAAAATACATCTCGAATAGCCACGAGAACCAGAATTAAAATAATCCAAAACCAAATCGATGATAGCATGTTGAATTGAATTTATATTCAAAGTTCTAAAATTATTTCCCAATTCTTATTTTTATCTTTACATTTTTAGAAATTATATGATTGCAGATTATACTTTTTTAAAACAGTTTGTGATTTCGGTTTTTGAATCGATTGGATGCAATGAGCAAGACGCTTTCTTAGCTGCAGATGTGTTAGTTTCTGCTGATGCACGGGGGATAGATTCCCATGGAGTAGCTAGGCTAGCTGGATATATTCGTTTATTTGATCACGGCCGATTAAATCCAAAGCCCAATATTACTATTTTACATGAAAGTCCTTCCACGGCTTTAGTGGATGGCGACCGAGGTCTTGGTTTAGTGGTGGCTCCTAAAGCAATGGATATTGCTTGTAGTAAAGCTACTTTAGCAGGAACAGGTTGGGTGGCCGTTCAGAATTCGAACCATTTCGGGATTGCTGGATATCACGCGATGAAAGCCGCAAGCCAAGATATGATCGGTTGGGCTATGACCCATGCCGCACCTTTAGTTACGCCTACATTTTCTAAAGAAAGATTATTGGGTACAAATCCCATCGCGGTATCCATCCCTGCTTTACATGAACCTACCTTTTTAGCTGATTTTGCTTCTACGGCTGTGGCCTATGGTAAGTTGGAAATACTCCAAAGAAAAGGCCTAGACACTCCAGATGGTTGGGTTCAGGATGTGAACGGTATGCCAAGCAACGATGCTTTTGCCATTAAAAATGGAGGTGCTTTATTGCCTTTGGGTGGAGATCGAGAACATGGTTCACACAAGGGATACGCACTAGGGGCTATTGTCGATTTATTATCAGGCGTATTGTCAGGCGCTAATTTTGGTCCATGGGTTCCACCATTTGCGACGGCAGGATTTATGAATGCCGGAGAAACGGTAGGCAAGGGGACAGGTCATTTCATTGGCGCTATGCGAATAGATGCATTTCGACCTGCCATTGAATTTAAAAAAGATATGGATATTTGGATCCAACGATTTAGAAATGCAGAAGCTATTGAAGGCCAAAAAGTCATCATTCCTGGTGATCCAGAACGTGAATTGGAGGTGGAACGAAAGGCCCATGGAATCCCTTTAATTGGCCCAGTGGTGGAAGATTTAAAAGCTTTGTCGGTTCGATTTAATTTAGAGTTTAAAATTGCATAATATGGTTTCTAATCAGCGCTTAAAGATATTTTTGTTAGTTTTTTCTTTGTTAATGGCTATGTTTTCATATTATGCCTGGCAGATATTTAAAACGCCAAACTTCCAAGTAGATAAAAAGCCTTTTGCTTTGTTAATCCCTGCTGGCAGCGATTATCAAAATGTGCTTGATACGTTAGAAAAAAATAAAATAATTCGAGATCCATTGAGCTTTCGGTTTTTAGCTAAAATTTTTAATTATCCAGCACGTGTCAAACCCGGTCGTTATTTAATACATGCTGAAATGGGCAATTGGGAACTCATTAGAAAGTTGCGAAATGGGAATCAAGATGCCTTAAAAATAACGATCAATAATTTCAGATTGAAGGCAGATTTAGCTGGAAAATTAGGTAAACAAATGGCCTATGATTCTGCTTTTATTTACAAGATGCTTGATTCCAATGAAATTGTTTCTGCCTATGGTTTCACAAAAGAGACTATTCCTTGCCTGTTTATCCCTGATACATATCAAGTTTTTTGGACAAGTACATTCGATGGTTTTTTGACTAAAATGAATAAGTCATATCAGAATTTTTGGACTGCTGACCGATTAAATAAAGCCCAATCTATCCATCTTAGTCCGATTGATATAGGTATTTTAGCTTCCATCGTTTATGGTGAGAGTAAAGAAATATCAGAACAGTCGAGAATTGCTGGGGTGTATTGGAATCGCTTGCAAGTGGGAATGCCATTACAAGCTGACCCAACGGTCGTTTTTGCTTGGAAAGATTTTACAATTAAACGGGTTTCGGGCAAGTACACCGCGATCAATTCACCCTACAATACTTATAAGGTTTTGGGTTTACCTCCAGGGCCGATATCCATTCCTGATCCGGATGTGGTCGACCATGTGCTTAATCTTGAAAAGCATGATTTTTTGTATTTTTGTGCCAAAGAAGACTTCTCTGGTTTACATAATTTTGCAATTAACTATGCGGAACATTTAAAGAATGCGGACAAATATCAAAAGGCCCTAAATGAAAATAAAATAAAATAATGTATTCACATTTTATAAAATATAGAGTTTGTTACGCCGATACCGATAAAATGGGATATGTTTATTACGGAAACTATGCCAGAATGTATGAGATTGCCCGGGTAGAAACTTTGCGATCTCTAGGTGTGAGTTATAAAACCTTAGAAGTTAATGGTATTGGATTACCCGTTTTTGAACATTATTCAAAATTTCATGCACCTGGATTATATGACGATGAATTGACTATTGTGTGTCATGTAAATTATTTGCCAACGGCTAAAATTGAATTTAGTTATGAAATCAAAAATGAAGATTTACTTTTAATAAATGAAGGCAAAACAACCTTGGTTTTTATGGATATGGCGAAAAAAAAAGTCATAAAATCGCCCGAATGGATCATTAATGCTTTAAAGCCTTATTTCAATTGATGATAAAAAATTTACGGATGGAAATCAAAGCAATTTGGAAAGAATATGAGGAGCATTATGTGCTCTGTCGGATTATCAGCATTTTATATCAAAAGATTTTTCAATTTGATATCGATGTGCGCGCAGCTGCCGTAGCCTACAATTTTACTTTGGCTGTGTTTCCCACCATCATCTTTTTATTTTCGCTATTGCCCTATATGCCCATTGAACACTTGGATTTAAAAATGATTGGATTTCTAAAAGGAACGATTCCCAAGAACTTACATGGGGATTTAACTGAATTGATTGGTGAAATTGTTAATAAAAAACGAGGTGGCGTACTTTCTTTTGGTTTTATTTTTGCTCTTTACGCCTCGACAAGTGGGATTATGGCCTTAATTAGATCATTTAATTTAACGTATAAAACAAATGAAAATAGAGGCTTTATCAAGGAAAGAGTGATTGCCGTGGCGCTGAATTTTCTCTTAACTTTTGTTTTGTTAATTGCTTTTGTCGCATTTATTTTAGGCAATTTTGTCGTTAAGATGCTAGCAAAAAAAGACTTGATTGAATATAATTTCACCTATTATTTGACCAAATCTTTGACTTATCTAAGTATTTTTTCTGTATTCTTTTTTACTATTTCTATCATCTATTATTACGCCCCTGCGATACACAAACGCTGGAAGTTTTTTAATGCGGGCTCCATAACGGCTTCTATTCTAACCATTTCAGTGACAAATATCTTTTCTTATTATTTGGTGAATTTTGCTAGCTACCATAAAATTTATGGGTCTATTGGGTCTTTGATCGCTTTAATGGTTTGGTTGTATTTTATTGCTTTGATCTTGATTGTAGGTTTTGAAATTAATGCGAGTATCGACCAAGTAAAAACCGAAGATTCTGATCTAGAAAAGGATACTGATTATTTTAATACATATTAGTCATGGCAGCCCAATTAATTAAAATATACGATAAAAATAATTCCATTGAAATTCTTGATTCTATCGTCCAAGTGTTGCAAAAAAATGGGGTGATTATTTACCGTACGGATACGATGTATGCGTTAGGGTGCTTGATAACTAGCCAACAAGCCATTCAACGAATTTGTGACATAAAACAAATCAATCCCAATAAAAATCGTTTTTCATTTATTTGCAATGACTTAAGTTCCATAGCCAATTATGCGAAGGTGAGTGACTTAAATTTTAAATTATTAAAATATTACCTTCCAGGTCCTTATACTTTTGTGTTACCCGCTAGTTCAAATGTTCCTTCAGTCTTGGTTCAAGGCAAAAAAACAGTGGGTGTTCGAATTCCTGATTATTCACCTATACTTGAGTTGATTAAAGAACTTAATGCCCCATTAATGACGACTACATTAGCCCACGATGGATTGGATGTGGAAGAATTTACAGACCCTAGCCTAATTTTTGATCACTATAAAAATCAAGTGGATTTAGTTCTTGATGGTGGATTCGGTGGTATTTTTCCTTCTTCTGTCATTGATTTAACAGATGAAATGCCCATGATCATTCGAGAAGGAGCCGGTCAATGTGATGATTTTAAATAAATCACCATTTCATGTATAAATGGGTTGGTTTTTCATGTTTCCAACGTTTATGTGACCATAAATATTGATCTGGGTATTTTAAAACCGATTTCTCCAACCTTCGGGCAAAAAGTTCTATAATTGCTCCTTTTTCAACTTTCTCATACGATGGTTTGTTTATTTCTTCAAAACTCATGGTATAATACCCTCTTTTTTCCCTGATTAACTCGACAAAAATTACGGGATATTGATATTCTCTAGCAAACCTTTCCATTCCTGTAAAAAAGCCGGTAGGTTGATTTAAAAAACTTGTCCAGTACGCACTTTCGGGCTTAGGTGGTGACTGATCAGCTGCAAGACAAATGGCTCTTGGAATATTTTTTCTATCTCGAGCTAAAATGACAGATTCTCGCCTCTCCATCAATACATTGCTCCCAAACCTTGACCTCACACAAAGTGTAAATTCATTAAATAATGGACTTGAAAGTTTTTGATAGACAATATCATACAAGTTTTCTGAGAGAGCTAGTCGGTGCACCGCCCATTCCCAATTACCCTGGTGTCCTGCTACTAAAACAACAGGTATCCCTTTGTCTAGATAATGGGTGATTATTTGTTCATTGACTAAGTTTACTCGTTCCAGCATTTCTTTTTTGCTAATGGTCGAACCCTTGAAAAATTCCACCAGTTGGTCTGTTAAATACCCGTAAAATTTCAGCGTTAATTCGTTTACTTGCCTACTACTTAATTCAGGAAATGAGTTTTTTATATTATTAACAATGACTTTTTTCCGATAAGAAAAAACAAAATAGAGCAACCATTTAGCTAATGTTGCTATTCGATACAAAACAATTAGGGGTAAATGGCCAATTAATTTTAAAAAAAACATAGGAAAACTTTAAGGGTATGCCATCATTAACACGTAATTTTACAAATATCCGATTATTTTTTCAATGCACATTGAAATTCAATATTTGCCCTGTATAGAATATGTAAATTTATTAATTCATTCGAATCATGTCGAGTTTGAAGTAATGGAGAATTTTCCTAAACAAACTTTTCGTAATCGGACCTATTTATTGGGTGCTAATGGAATGGAGTGTTTGACAGTGCCAACCCTACATGTTAGTGGGCAAAAAGTCTTAACGAAAGATATTAAAATAGATTATTTTCAAGATTGGCAACGCCGGCATATCGGCGCAATTCGTGCAGGATATGGAAAATCACCATTTTTTGAACACTTCGAGCCATATATTACCGATATTTTTGCGAAAAAAAATAAATTTTTAGTAGATTTAAATATTGATTTTATTCAGCTAATCATGAAAATTTTGAATGTGGAGTTCTCTTATACCTTTACAGATCAATTTTGTTCAACGAATGTTCTGAGTTATTGGAATCAAATAAATACCAAGCAAGATTGGCAATTAAGAACTAATTTCAAATCGATTCCTTATCGACAATGTTTTGGTGATTCCTTTGTTCCCAATTTATCTATTTTGGATTTATTGATGAACCATGGGAAGGAATCAAGAAATATTTTAAGTTAATTTCGTTAATATTGAACAAATAGATATTGAGATGTGTTTTTCGTAATAGATAAAAAGAAATCAAATGGAAGCAAAGTTTTCAAATAAAGTTAAAGAAGTGATTTCGCTAGCCCGCGAAGAAGCATTGCGTTTAGGACATGATTATATTGGGACAGAGCATTTGATGTTGGGGATGATTCGTGATGGAGAAAGTTCCGGTGTTGAATTATTATTAAAATCAGGTGTTTCATTAGATCAATTGCGTCAAAGCATAGAGCATTCTACTGCATCTACTACCAAATCTACTTTTGACAAGCAGAATTTATTGAATATCCCCTTGACTAAACAAGCGGAAAAAGTTTTACGTCTTACCTACCTTGAAGCTAAATACTTTAAGACTAATTTGGTTGAAACGGATCATTTGTTGATGGCAATTCTTAGAGATGAAGATAATGTGGCCACTCAGATTTTAGAAAAATATCAGGTTTATTATGATTTAATTAAAGAAATGGTTGATTTTCAATCGAGCACTGGTCAAGATTTATCCCCAAAATCTTCTTCCGATACAGATGATAATGATGACGATAGTCGATTGTATTTAGGTTCCGCGTCAAATACACCTGGTGGAGCTTCTGCGAGTGGAACTAAAGGAGCTGAAAAAAGTAAAACTCCCGTTTTGGATAATTTTGGACGCGATTTAACCAAAATCGCAGAAAATGGAAAATTGGATCCAATTGTAGGACGTGAGAAAGAAATTGAACGCGTGGCTCAAATTTTGTCCAGACGTAAAAAGAATAATCCGATTTTAATTGGTGAACCAGGCGTAGGTAAAACAGCTATTGCTGAAGGTTTGGCCTTACGGATTATTCAAAAAAAGGTTTCTAGAGTATTATTTGGCAAACGTGTTGTCACCTTAGATTTAGCCTCATTGGTGGCTGGAACTAAATATCGTGGACAGTTTGAGGAAAGGATGAAGGCGGTGATGAATGAGTTAGAAAAGTCGACTGATGTGATTTTGTTTATTGATGAATTACACACGATTGTAGGTGCCGGTGGAGCTTCAGGCTCATTAGATGCTTCGAATATGTTTAAACCTTCTTTGTCCAGAGGAGAGATTCAGGTGATCGGGGCTACGACATTGGATGAATACCGACAATACATTGAGAAAGATGGTGCTTTAGCACGTAGATTTCAAACGGTGATGGTGGACGCGACAACTATCGATGAAACGATTGAAATATTAAACAACATCAAAGATAAATACGAGGAGCATCATCATGTGATTTATACTCCTGAATCGATTATTTCAGCCGTTAAATTATCAGATCGATATATATCAGACCGTTTTCTGCCTGATAAAGCCATCGATGTGATGGATGAAGTGGGCGCACGCGTACACATTTCTAATATCAATGTCCCCGCAGATATTGTTGCGCTAGAAAATCAAATTGAGCTTGTCAAAAAAGAGAAGAATCAAGTCGTTAAATCTCAAAAATATGAGGAAGCTGCACAATTGCGCGACCGAGAGAAAAAGTTGATTGACCAATTAGAGAAAGCGAAGCAAATTTGGGATGAAGAGTCTAAGAAACAAAAGTTTACTGTTACCGAAGAGCACGTTGCTGAGGTAATTGCTCAAATGACAGGTATTCCAGTGAATCGTGTAGCGGCGAAAGAGGGAGAGAAGTTGTTGAAGATGGAAGAAGAATTAAGCAAGCATGTGATTGGTCAATCGGATGCGGTTAAAAAATTAGTTAAAGCTATTCAACGTACTAGAGTAGGTCTTAAGGATCCTCAAAAACCGATCGGGTCATTTATCTTTTTAGGACCTACGGGAGTCGGAAAGACTGAAATGGCCAAAGTTTTGGCTACTTATTTGTTTGATAAAGAAGATGCTCTTGTACGTATTGACATGAGTGAATACATGGAGAAATTCAGTGTTTCTCGATTAGTTGGCGCGCCTCCGGGCTATGTAGGATATGAAGAAGGGGGCCAATTGACCGAAAAGATTCGTCGCAAACCTTATTCCGTTATTTTACTTGACGAAATTGAAAAAGCACATCCAGATGTCTTCAATTTACTTTTACAAGTACTAGATGATGGTATTTTAACGGATGGATTAGGAAGACGAGTTGATTTTAGAAATACAATTATCATCATGACCTCGAATATTGGGGCTAGAGATTTAAAAGATTTTGGTTCAGGGATTGGTTTTTCCACCAAATCTAAATCAGACAATTTGGACGAACAAGCCAGGTCAACGATCCAAAATGCTTTGAAAAAAGCATTTGCTCCAGAATTTATTAATCGATTAGATGATATAATTATTTTCAATTCATTAGAAAGAGCTGATTTGCATAAGATTATTGATATAATGTTAATTAAACTAAAAGTTCGTTTAGTTAATTTAGGTTATGAAGTCCAATTAACTGAAAAAGCTAAAGATTTTATAGCCGATAAGGGATATGATCCACAATATGGGGCGAGACCTCTTAATCGGGCAATCCAAAAGTATTTAGAGGATTTATTAGCTGAAGAAATACTGAAAGGCCCATTAGAGGAAGGCGAGTTGATTGAGGCGGATTATGAGGAAAATGCAGAGCAAATAAGCTTAGTTAGAAAAAAAGCATAAATTATCTTTATGAATTTAGTTGAAAATAAAGTCGTTTTAGTTACTGGAGCTTCTAGAGGTATTGGAAAGGCGATCGCAACTCAATTTGCTAAAGCAGGCGCTCACATAGCTTTTACCTATTTATCTTCTGTTGAAAAAGGCCAAGCATTGGAAAAAGAATTGTCCAGTTTTGGGATAAAAGCAAAAGGATACCGTTCGGATGCTTCTCAATATGCTGAATCTGAAGCACTTGTGGAAGCCGTGCTAGCTGATTTTCAAACGATTGATGTTTTAATTAACAATGCAGGTATTACCAAAGATGGATTGTTGATGCGAATGAGTGAAGAACAATGGGATGATGTCATTCGTGTTAATTTAAAATCAGTATTTAATTTAACGAAAGCCGTTATTAAGCCCATGATGAAGGCTAAATCAGGTTCTATTATTAATTTAACTTCGATTGTTGGCATTAAAGGAAATGCAGGCCAAGCCAATTATTCCGCATCTAAGGCAGGTATTATTGGTTTTACAAAATCCGTTGCTCTTGAATTAGGTTCGCGAAATATTCGTTGCAATTCGATTGCCCCTGGTTTTATTGAAACCGAAATGACGGGGGAATTGAACGAGGCTACTGTAGAAGAATGGAAAAAGGCAATTCCTTTGAAAAGAGGAGGTGAGGCGAATGAGGTGGCTAATGTGTGTTTGTTTCTTGCATCAGATTTATCTTCTTATGTGACCGGACAAACGATTCAAGTGGATGGCGGATTGTTAACTTAATGTTTTTAGACGAAATATCTATTCAAACCTCAATCCTGATATACGCGGGATTGGGGTTTGTTTTTTTTCTAGGCCTCGGATATTATTTTTTTCGAAATCCTATAAAAAAAGGCAATTCAGTAAGCTGGAGCCTAATTTTAGGATGTATTAGAGGGCTTATTTTGACTTCTTTGCTAATCGCTATTTTCCCTTTTAAAATCTTTGAAAATTCAAACTTAAAAGAACCCGTCGAATTTATTTTTGTCGTGGATTTTCCTAAATTAATGTCTCAAGATTTTGATCAAACTTTCAAAAAAGTCGATTCTATTCTAAAAATAAAACACCCAGATCTTATTTGGATTGATTTTAGTGGCCGAGCAGTAATGAATTTTAAAAAACCATTTTCAGTTTCTCATTCATTAAATCGACTAAACCAAACCCTTAGGAAATTTAACAAGGGTCATTCGAATAAAGAAATTTTTATCTTAACGGATGGCAATTTGAACGATTTGAACATCGAATTGGCATCCAATATTCACCTTATTCCTTATGGTAAGATTTTAAATAAAGAGCAAGTTGAATTTTCAACGACCCATTTACCTATTGTTTCGGTTCCTGGTGAAGAAGTTCATTTACCTATCGAAGTGTGGGTGAAGAATTTTAAGCAAAACAAAAATGTGATTATTGATGTGTATGTAGATGGTGTTTTTTTGAAGAAAAAAAAAATTTCATTTGATAGTGACCATACATATGTCATAACGGACGTGTCGGTTAAGTCTACTAAATTAGGTAAACATAAGATCAATGTCTCTTTAGGTAATGGTTTAAGTACTTTTATCGATTGGAATGTGCTTAAAGAAAAGGTTATTGTATATGGATTTTCAGATGCCTTGGATCCTGATGTGGGTGTATTAAATCGAGTGGCTAAAAACAAGTTTATTAAGCTGATTTGGAACTTTGACGTAAATGCTAAAATTCCTGACGAAGCGGATAAATTTATTTTTATGAGAATTTTGCCAAACATGACTTTGAAAAGAAGGATTATGAATTCTTCAGTCTTATTTTTAAATACCTCAAAAGATAAAATTGAGCTTTATTTGGATCGCATTAAAAGTGAGCGACATCTAAAAATGGTTGGAGAGTCACTTTGGGATTTACAAATGAAAGATTTTCAGTCACAGGGTTCCTACGTTCAAACTGATTCTACGATTGGAGCTTGGTTTGAGGATTTATATATGAATAACGCTCATACGTTGGATAGTTTGAATAAGAATCGTTTAGCTCTTGTCGACGATATATTCACGCAAGGATTTTCAAATAGTAGTTTGGGTCGAAATGAACCTAAATTAAATTTTTTGGCCAATAAAAATAAAATAGACTTGTTGGAAATTGAAGAATTGGACAAAGCTGATTTTGTTCGGAAGGGGTTAAATTCTAATTTCAGAGATGATTCTATATTTATTTGGCAAAATATGTATTTTAAGCTATGGGTTTTAATGCTAATCTTGGCTGAATGGTTGATTCGAAAATTTATAGAATTACGATGAAAAAAAATATTACTTTATGGGTGTTTGTAATTTTTTTGATGGGTGGGTGTCAACAAAAAATAGCCCGAATAGAAAGCCATTCAGCACAATATGCGAAAGAATTTTCAGTGGCAAAGCCAAAGAATTTTCTAGTTTCTGTTTTTGTATCCTATGATTCATTGTCGAAATGGATTAATCAAAGGCCTGATAAAACTATTTTTGAATCTAAATCCGATCAATCTTTTATTGGATTTCCCATTTTGACAAGTTTAGCTGGGCAAATTAAACTTTCCTCAAAAAACACAAATCAATTAGTAATACATGCTCCAGCATTATTTGAAGCTAAACCTAATGTGGCAGGATTCAACGCGGGTGTTGTCCGAGGAAAATTGGATTTGAACCTAGGCATCGATTTACATCTCAAGTCATTAAATAAATTTGACGTAGGAAATATCGCATATACTTATCAATGGGTAGAAAAGCCGATGGTTAAGGTAGCTGGGTTTGGTGTTAATGTGGGCCCCGTCGTAGATAATTTAATTAAAAATAAATATAATGAAATCAATGCCAGCCTTAAATCTAATCTAGAAAGTGTATTGCAGCCTGATAGTATGGAGAAGCTCCTGGTTAATAATGCTCGATATATAGATTGGCCTGAGCACACTTTTCCAACCAGTAACGTAGGCTTAGGAATAAGAAAATTTGATCTATCACCGAAGGGGATAAATTTGGAATTACTTTTACATACGTCGGTAGGTTTTGCCACTTCCAAAATGGAAACAAAAAATACAGTTCATTATTATTTAAATCAAGACCCCAAAATAGGTCGTGAACTACCTTTTTCAGGTCATTTGGATTGGTTAATGGCCAATGAATTTTTAACCAAATTAGCCCAAGAAAAGTTGAAAAACCAACGATTGAAAATACAAATTAATGGTGAGGGTAGGGAATATTTACGCGCACATATTAATGGGTTTAAAGGTCCGAAATCTGAATTAATGATTGATTTTGTGCCGGTGATTTTTGACCAACATATAATAGGTTTTCGGATTAGTCATCAAGAAATAAAAGGTTTGTCATTTCCCAAATCACTTTTTAAAAATCAGGTAATTAAGCGCATCAATCGGTTAGCTACTGAATTTAAATTGGATTTGATGCAATCGAGTGAATTAATCAATCAGTTTTCGGGTCCTCTTGTGATGAATAACATGAATATGACTATTGGTTCTATGCAATGGAATGAATCGAGTTTTTATGTCAGCGGCTTGTTGGGTGCGGATTGGAAGATTTTAAAATAGCCAAGTTTCTCTTTTAAAATATAAAAGATACCTTTGTGATGAGAAAATAAATCATCTTATCGCTTTTTAAAGAGGAAAGTCCGAACAACAAAGAGCAGTGTGCTTCCTAACAGGAAGGTGGATTTTACGATCCAACAGATAGTGCCACAGAAAATAACCGCCTTTCGAGGTAAGGGTGAAAAGGTGGGGTAAGAGCCCACCGCTGGATTGGCAACAAGACAGGCAAAGGTAAACCTCACACGTTGCAAGATCAAATAGGCTGACTGTCTTAGGACAAAAGGGTGGCTCGTCCGATGTCAGTGGGTAGATTGCTAGAGGTAAACAGTGATGTTTATCCAAGATAAATGATAAGAGGGTAGGTTTCCTACTTACAGAATTCGGCTTATCGATTTATTTTCTCATTTTTTCATTTGTATTTTAGCTCAACAATCATTAATTTTGCAGACATTTTTATAAACCCGAAGGACGAGATCCTTCATAAACCCATGTATAATGGCTGTTAAAATTAGATTATCGCGTCGTGGACGCAAGAAGTTAGCCATGTTTGACGTAGTTGTTGCGGATGCTCGTGCACCCCGTGACGGACGTTTTATAGAGAAATTAGGAACTTACAACCCTAATACAAACCCAGCAACGGTTGTTTTGAATGAAAAACAAGCGATTAAGTGGGTGATGGATGGTGCTCAGCCAACAGATACGGCCAAAGCTATATTATCTTATAAAGGGATTTTATATGCAAAGCATTTACAGGTTGGAGTAATTAAGGGTGCATTGACCCAGGAGCAAGCGGATGCAAAATTTGAAGCATGGAAAGCTGAAAAAGAGATTCAAATTCAAACGAAAGCGAGTACGATTCAACAGTCTAAGGCTAAGTCGAAGGCGTCTCGTTTAGAAGCTGAATCTAAAGTTTCTGCTAATCGTGCGGTCAGTATTGCTGCTAAAAACAAAGCGGCAGATGATGCCATTGTTGCTAGCGTAGTCGATGCGATTAATGAATCTGATGAAGATGAAGTAGAAGTAGCCAATGAAACTACATCTGATGTTGTTGCTGAAACAGCAGCCCTTGAAGAAGTTGTAGTAGAAGCGGCAGTTGAAGAGGTTGTAGCTGAAGCGGCCCTTGAAGAAGTGGTAGCAGAAGCAGCAACTGAAGAAGTGGTAGCAGAAGCAGCAACTGAAGAAGTTGTAGTAGAAGCGGCAGTTGAAGAAGTTGTAGCAGAAGCGGCAGTTGAAGAAGTGGTAGCAGAAGCAGCAACTGAAGAAGTGGTAGTAGAAGCGGCAGTTGAAGAAGTGGTAGCAGAAGCGGCAACTGAAGAAGTTGTAGTAGAAGCGGCAGTTGAAGAAGTGGTAGCAGAAGCGGCAGTTGAAGAAGCTCCAGCAGCAGAAGCAACTGAAGAGGAAACTCCTGCAGCAGAATAATTTTAAAAATTTGATTAAATCATACAAATTTGTTTTCAGATTTGTATGATTTTTTTTTGTACCTATGGCAAAAACAGAATATTTTGAGTTGGGTGCTTTAGCTAAGCCCCATGGATTGAAAGGAGCGTTTCATGTATTTATGGACGTGGATGATCCCTATGAATATGAAGGATTGGAATCAGTGTTTGTCCAAAAAGGCAACGAGTTAGTCCCTTATTTTATTGACGAACTTCAGATTAGAGATTCGGTCAATTTAATGACGCTGGAAGGTATTAATAGCTTAGATTTGGCTAAAGAATTGGTGGGATTGAAACTGTTTTTACCCGTTAGTTTTTTGCCAAAACTAAAAGATGATCAATTTTATTACCATGAGATTATTGATTATCAGGTTCAAGATCGTAATTTAGGTTCATTGGGGTATGTGAAGGAAGTTTATTCAACAGGAGCGCAGGACGTGATTATTATGATTTATAAGACCAAGGAAGTTTTAATTCCTTTGATCGACGAAATCGTTCCCAAAGTGGACAAGAAAGAAAAAATTGTTTTTACTGAATTACCAGAAGGCCTTTTGGAGGTTTATTTAGAAGATGATGCGAATTGATATAATTTCAGTTATTCCGGCATTGATGCATAGTTTTCTCGAGCATTCTATATGCAAACGTGCTTCTGATGCTGGGCTGGTCAACATTGTTTTTCATGATTTGCATGATTTTTCCTTAAAAAAACATCGCCAAGTAGATGATTACCCTTTTGGTGGGGGAGCAGGGATGGTCATGGCTATTGAGCCCTTATCACGTTGTTTGGACCAATTATTAAGCGAACGGACTTATGATGAAGTTATTTTTTTTACGCCTGACGGCCAACTCTTAAAACAGGGATTAGCCAATCAGTTAAGCCTAAATACAAACATGATTTTCATTTGTGGGCATTATAAAGGGATTGATGAACGAGTTCGTGATAAGTATGTTACGCGGGAGGTTTCCATTGGTGATTATGTCCTTTCGGGTGGCGAATTAGCTGCTGCCGTTTCCGCTGATGCAATAATACGATTGTTGCCCGGTGCGCTGGGGGATGAAAGTTCCGCTTTAACCGATTCATTTCAAGATGGTTTATTGGCCCCGCCTGTTTACACCCGACCTTCAGAATTTAATGGGCAAAGCGTACCTGAGGTATTGCTTTCTGGACATGACCGAAATATAGATGCTTGGCGACATGAGCAATCAGTCTTAAGAACCCAAAAGCGTCGTCCTGATTTACTGTCCTAATATGAGCCCCAAAACAAAAATTCCAGCGGCTGCTTTAATCTCATTGGGATTATTGTATTTAATCTGGGGTTCCACCTTTTTAAGCGTTCGTATTTTATTGGCTTATTTTCCTCCATTAGTCATTACGTTTTCTCGAAATTTATTTGCGGGATCCTTGTTATTTATTTGGTCTCTGCTAGGCCGACATTGGGTAAAGATGCCCTGGAAACATTTGTCCATTCATTTACAAGCGGGTATCTTATTAATTTGTTTAGGGAATGGCTTTATGGCGATGGCAGGTTCTATTATACCTTCTGGATTTTCATCGGTATTTATGGCTTTAGGCCCTCTATTATTAGTTTTTTTCTTTTGGTTAAGTGGTAGAAAACCGACTAAGCGTAAATTATTGGGGACTTTATTGGGTTTGATTGGGATTGGTATTATGGTCAGTCAAAAAAAATTAGCCATTCCTGGTATGGAAATGGAGTTCTTTAAAGGTATTTTTTACTTGTCGGTGGCAGTGATCGGTTGGAATATAGGCGTTTTCCGCATTCAGTTTACTCAGGCTAATTCATATCATTTTACACAAGTATGTTCGATTCAAATGTTGACCGGCGGTTTGATTGTTTTTCTCATTAGCACATTGAAAGGAGATTATCAACACATTGTTTTAGCTGATATACCCTTTAAAGCTTTTTATGTTTTTTTATATTTGGGATTAATAGGTTCCATGCTGGGTTATTCCCTTTTTGGCTATCTTTCTAAAGAATTAGATGCCACATTAGTAGCGACCTATACCTATGTAAACCCATTGATTGCGTTAATTTTAGGCAATTTAATTTTACAGGAAGAATTGCCTAAAATTTTAATTTTAGCTAGTTTTTCTATACTATTGGCAGTTGTTTTGATAACGACTGATAAATCTAAACCTTCATAATATGAATCGTGTCATCTATTTTCTATTTTTTTCTATTTCTATTATTGCTATGAATCAACTAAATGCGCAAGGTGTTCAGGCTCTTTACCCTGGAACGATCCCGAATTATATAGATGGACCCAATCTTCAAAAGAGCGAAGTTACGGGTGGTATTAACCGTATTTCTAATGTAAGTATTCCTACCTATGAGTTTTTTGAAGCCAAAGGAGGTAAATCTCAAAAGCCTTGTGTCGTTGTTTGTCCAGGTGGGGGGTATAAAATATTAGCTTCTTCCCACGAAGGAACTGATATCGCAAAGAAATTTAATGAATTGGGGATTCATGCGCTTGTGTTGTATTACCGCATACCTGATTCTACTCGGCAAGTAGATCGTAAAATTGCTCCTTTGCAAGATGCCCAACAAGCCATCAGATTGGTTAGAAAATATGCGAATAAATGGGGTATCGATGTAGGCAAAATAGGTATTATGGGTTTTTCTGCTGGAGGACATCTGGCGGCCACTGCGGCCACTCATTTTGAAAAAGATTATACCGGTGTGGATGATGGGATTAATCTTAGACCCGATTTTCAAATATTGTTGTACCCTGTAATTAGTTTTAGGCCATTTGGTCATTCTGGTTCTTCCACTAACTTGCTTGGTAAAAAGCCTTCAGAGGAATTGATTCATTTGTTTTCGAACGAAGAGCAAATTACGGATTACACACCTAAAGCTTTTATGGTACATGCGGCTGATGACAAAGCGGTGCCCATTAAAAACTCTTTGTTATATGTTGAAAAGCTTACTGAAAATAATGTCGCAGCTGATTTGCATGTGTATGCCAAAGGAGGTCATGGGTTTGGTTTAAACAATAAAACCACAAAAGAATTGTGGTTCGATCGTTTAGCTGAATGGTTAAAGACCAATCATATTCTTTGATTTTTCTTCATGACGTAATAAAATGGTATCCCTACTAGGACGATAATTAAGCCTATTGTGGACGATATTGTTTTTACCCAAAGTAAATTTCCGGCTAAAAATAGTAAGCAAATTAAATAAATCGAAAAGATGATTTTTTGGCTCATAGGTAATTGTGCCCCCATGATTTTGGTTTTAAATACGGATGCGACGGTTAAGAAGTAAAAGATCAAGATTGCAAATACCGTAAAGTCTAATAGCGTTCCGTAAGATCCGGAAAAGCATAATGCGATTGCCCATATTCCTTGAATGAATAGTGAGTTGGCAGGTACACCATTTTTATTTGTTTCCGCTGCTTTTTGGAAAAACAAACGATCGTTTGCCATCGCTTGGAATAAACGACCCCCAGCTAAAATGATTCCATTATTACATCCAAAGGTGGAAATCATAATTAATATGGCCATGACAGTCGCGCCTATTGTTCCTAATACGGCTTGCAAAGCAGCGGATCCTAGTCGGTCCTGGCTTGCAAACATAATACCTCTTTCATAAGGACTAGCGCCATTGGGATCACCTTCCAAAGGCAGTATGCCTAAATAGGCAATATTGGTTAAGATGTATAATAAACAAACAAGGGCGGCTCCATAGACTAAACCTTTGGCAATTGTTTTTTTAGGGTCTTCGAAATCTGCACTGGCAAAAGTTACATTGTTCCAAGCAGAAGAGGAGAATAAGGGGCCAATCATGGCTACGCCAAATAAGCTGCCAAATTGCCAAATACTGATATTTTCAAATGTGTTTGTCGTTGCGTTATAGGTTTGGGTCTCTTTGAAAAAATGATCGAAATGCACCCATCCATTTGAAACACCTACATAAACTCCTATAATAATTAGGATAATGATGGCGCCAATTTTAGTAATGGTAAAAACATTTTGAACTAAAGAGGCAAAAGATATTCCTCTAAGATTCACAAAGGTTAAGGCGGCAATTAAAATGGCCGCTAAAATTTGTTGGCTTGTAATATAATTCCCAAATAA
>CAMDRO010000021.1 GCA_945906795.1 Spirosoma fluviale | reverse complement strand
TGACTAAGGACAGGTTCAATGACCTGAAAGCCAGAATAGAGGCTTTAAGGAGGTATCTTTGACTACGATCACAAAAAATATTTAATTTCAGAATTAGAAACGGTCACGTTGGATCCTGCATTTTGGGATAATCCTGTGAAGGCTGAAACGACCATGAGGAAGATGCGGGGACTGAAGTTTTGGACCGACGGCTTTGACCAATTGTCTAATGCCCAAGGCGATCTAGAAACCATCTGGGAATTTTACGAAATGCAGGAAGCGACCGAAGCTGAAGTAGATGCGGAAGGCGAGAAATTAGAGGTCAAACTGGACGCTTTGGAGTTTCGTAAAATGATGTCCGATGAGGGGGATAACATGAGCGCTGTACTCGAAATTAACGCAGGTGCCGGAGGTACAGAATCACAGGACTGGGCGTCGATGCTGTTACGCATGTATCAAATGTGGTCCGAAAAAAATGGGTTCAAAATTCGTTTGGTAGATCAAAATGACGGTGATGTTGCAGGTATAAAATCTGTGACAATCGAAGTGGATGGTGAGTTTGCCTACGGGAATTTGAAGTCTGAAAATGGAGTTCACCGACTCGTTCGCATTTCTCCATTTGATTCAAATGCGCGTCGGCATACCTCGTTTGCCTCAGTATACGTTTGTCCTTTGGTTGATGATACGATTGAAATTGACATTAATCCTGCCGATATTGATTGGGATACATTTCGTTCGGGCGGTGCCGGGGGTCAAAATGTCAATAAAGTAGAGACTGCTGTTCGATTAACCCACAAACCTTCTGGTATTATCATTGCGTGCCAACAAGAACGTTCGCAGTTGATGAATAAAGAAGTGGCCTTGCGATTATTGAAGTCAAAACTTTATCAAATCGAGATTGATAAGCGCAATGCTGCTCGAGCTGAAGTGGAGGCTGGCAAAAAGAAAATAGAGTGGGGATCTCAAATCAGATCGTATGTCTTAGATGACCGACGTGTTAAGGACCATCGCACAAACCATCAAACTTCTAATACAGATGCGGTTTTAGATGGCGAAATCAATGATTTTATTAAGGCCTATTTGATGGAAAATTAGCCATTTTTATTTTTGCTTTTTTTAATGGGTCGGGGTGCATTTTAGCTTTACTAACTTTTTAAAAGTTAGTAAAGCTTGCTAAAAGCGCTACAAAAAAGCAAACGATTTTAATTTTGATTTATTGTTCTTTTGATAGGGATTCGCTCTCGAGATTTTTGAGATAATCAACTAACTTATCTTTTGCCATTGATAGCGCGACCGCTAATAAATAAGATTTAATGGCTGACCCTAAAAGCGAAGATTCGTTTTTTTCTTCCTTTTTAGATCCGCCACTTCCTGAAAAAAGGGAATAAATTAAATAACTTCCTGCCATTATTCCACCGGCAATTAAAATCTGATTTCCTCGTTCTTTGGCTATTTTTTTCAAATCGTCCATTTCTAAAGAAATGTTTGATTTCACTTCATTCGCTTGCACCTCTAATGATTTACGTTTATTCTCTAAATCAGTCATGATCGTTCTCGTTGGCATTTGTAAATTCGTCAACTTCCTCCATATCAATTACAGGAGTTCCTGAATTATCTTTATTCAAAGAATAGATGATTATTATGCTAATAATCAGCGCAATAACGGACACATATATGTATCCCATAAAGGTGCTTTCAAAATATTCATTCAGGAAGTTTGCCAGTCCCAGCAGTAAAAATAAAAAGGTAATCCCAATGGCAAATGAGGCTAATATGAATTTAAAAATTCTTGATAATAATTCTTCTAAGCGTTCTTGAATGTCCAATTTCACCAACTCCAATTGGGTTTTGATGTATTTGGTGACCAAGTCTACAAGCTTAGAATTATCAAAAATCCCCATTTATCGTTGTTTTAATTTAGCCTCAATGGAATGTTGAGTATGAGGTACTAAACGTAAACGCTCTTTGGAAATCAACTTTCCCGATTCTACGCATATGCCATAAGTACCATTATTTATTCTCATTAATGCTTTTTCAAGACTTCCAATGAATTTTTGCAATCGAACGGCCAATTGGTTCATGTTTTCCTTTTCGGCAGTTTCGGCACCATCCTCCATTACTTTTGAATTACCAGAGGTTTTATCGGTTCCACTGTCGTTCTTTTTTGAAAGTGTTTCCCTTAAATAATTTAATTCTGATTTTGAGTCTTCTAATTTTTCTAAAATTATTTGTTCAAATTCGTTTAACTCCTCCGCCGAATAGCGTTGTTTTTCTTCGTTTCCCATAATAAATATCGAATGATTATGAATGGCAAATATCAAAGATTTAATCCAAAATGCTTGAATGTCAATTCTTTAAATATTTTTAGTTTAGATTTCTACAAAGATAATTTTATATGATTGATTTAGGTAATTATTGGTGTAAAATCTATGACAATTTTTTCCTCCAAGCATAAAAACCTCTAAAAGCGCAGAGTAAGAAGACGAGGTACAGTATTGCGGTTCCATTCATACCCTTATAAATATATACTCCTATATAAAGTATGTCTACAAAAATCCACACCAGCCAGTTTTCTATTTTCTTTTTAGCCGCCAAATAGGTACCCCAAATACTAAAGCCTGTTAAGGTTGCATCTAAAAATGGAAGGGATACGTTCGATATTTCATGATGCAAATAGCCTGAGGCAAAGCCGAAAATCAAAGACCCGCCGATTCCGAGTAACAGGTTGGACCCACTCGACCTTTTGACTTTCCACAATTGATCAGGTTGATTCCATTGCACAAATCCATAAATAGCCATGGCCATAAACACTCCTTGCAATTCCATGTCGGAGTATAGCCCAACTTGATAAAAAAGAATGCCGTAAATGCAGGAAGCAATAAAATTCCAAATCCACGCAATTTTATGTTGTTTGATGGAATAAAATATATCTAGAAGAGCTGTGATTATTCCTGTGTATTCTAAGCCATGTAATTGTATAAATTCGATCATTTTATTTTTTCAAAATGGGCACAAAAATGTTTGATTTCACAAATGTTACATTTTGGGGTTCTTGCCAAGCAAATATATCTTCCATGCAAGATTAACCAATGGTGGGCTACGGGAATGATGTCGTCTGGAATATGTTTGATGATGGAAAGTTCTACTTTTAGGGGCGTATTTGCCGTTTTAGGTACAAGTCCTAATCGGCGTGACACCCTAAAAACATGCGTATCCACGGCCATGGTGGGCTGGTTGTATATGACGGAGGCAATCACATTGGCTGTTTTACGGCCCACACCAGGCAAACTTTGTAAATCTTCCATCGTTTCCGGTACTTGACCTTCAAACGAATCGACCATCCGTTGGCCCAAACCTAACAAGTGTTTAGCTTTATTATTTGGGTAAGAAACCGACCTGATGTAGGAAAAAATTTCGTCGACTGATGATTCTGAAAGTGCCTTGGCATCAGGAAATCGCTTAAATAAGTTAGGCGTAACTTGGTTGATTCGTTTATCCGTGCATTGCGCCGACAAAACCACAGCCACTAAAAGTTCAAATGGATTTGAATAATGCAATTCTGTTTCGGCCGTAGGAAATCGGGTCGAAAAGTGGGAAATAAAAGCTTGAAATCGTTCTTTCTTTTGCATCAAATGAGCTTTGAACAAAGGTAAAGAATTATTTTAAGATTGTTTTTTCCGTTTGGGAATGTAGTGCAGACTTGCTTTTAGCATAAGCTAAAATGGCATCTACAGATCGATTAGAAGGCTCCATGAGGGCCTCTTCCAATTTATTTTTCACCTTTTGAAAGGATGCTAACTCCGAGCATTCTTCAGAATTTAAAAACTGATCGAGCCCTTCTTTAGGCTCATATAAGATTTTAATAAGGTCATTTGGGGTAAAGTTTTGCGTCATAGGCACTCTCTTGTTTTTCTATCATTTTTCTTAGGTTGATCAAGGCATACCTCATTCTCCCTAAGGCCGTATTTATACTAACTCCCGTTTGTTCGGCAATTTCTTGAAAACTTAATTCCTCATAATGCCTTAAAACTAAAACTTCTTTTTGCTCCTCAGGTAGTTTTTTGATCATTTCCCTAACATGAGCGATCTGATCAGATTTCATTTGCAAATCTTCTGCCGAGTCTTCCGCAAAATCAAAACTGTTAAACACCTTAGAACCATCCTCTAATACAATCGTAGGATATCTTTTTTCCTTACGAAAATAATCGATGGCTAAATTGTGAGCAATGCGTGCAACCCAAGGTAAAAACTTCCCCTCTTCGTTGTAGCGCCCCGATCTAATCACATCGATCGCTTTAATATAAGTTTCTTGAAGCAAATCTTCCGCTACATAACGGTCTTTGACAATCAAGTATATACTGGTAAATACCTTTGATTTACTACGCTTGACTAATGTCTCAAACGCTTTGTCGTCCCCTTGGATGTACGCTGAAATTAACGCTGCATCGCTAACATGAATTTTAATCATAGATTCTAATTATTGTTAACGTAGAGTTTTATTCCATATTGCGTCTCCTATCGATTTTAATTTTGGGTGAATTGATTTTTACTATATTTCGGAGTGCCAAATTAACTAAAACATTTTAAATTCAAAATGTGTTTGTAAAAATAACAGGTTATTCATCTTGAATTAATCAATATTTAGCACGTAATTATTTAGTAAATACGGAAAATCAATTAGTTTTGTCAAATTTTAAAATATTTAATAAATGAAAAATCTACGTTTTTTAGCCGTTTTAGTAACGGTCATTTTATTGTCAATCAAGACTTTTGCTCAAGTAGCTGCCAATGAAGAATTTTCTGGTTCATATAAAATGCAGGAAAATCCTTATGTAAAAGTGTTAAAAGTAAATGTGAAGGAAGGCAAAGTAATCATTTCTGCAGAAGGTTTACCTGATTCTGAATTAGCTAAAGGAAAAACGGCTGATGAGTTTTTGCTTGAATCTATGAGCGCGACGATTACTTTTATGCGTGAGGGAGGTAAAGTAAAAGGATTGAAAATCGACGCTCAAGGCAACTCTTTAATGGGAGAGAAAGAAGGTGTAAGTTCTGTTTCTTTATCTTCCATTGATGAATATGTAGCTACTTTCAAGATGGCTGCTAATGAGTATGTTAAAAAAATGACTGTTAATGTAAAAGATGGAAAATTATTAATTACTTCCGATACAAACCCAACAGAAGGTGCGGTTTTAAAAGCATCAATTACTCCTGATGTGTTTACAACAGCTCTTGCAGGATATGATGCTGATATCATTTTTTCTCGCTCAGGCGGGAAAATCAGTTCAGTGAAAATCTCAGTAGCTGGTGGCCAAGTGGTTTTAACTGGCGAAAAAGAATAAGTTTAGATAATTACGAAAGTAATAAAAAGAAAAGAGGCACATACATTGTGCCTCTTTTTGTTTATAGAGATGTACTTATTTTAATTGGCGCTTATACAGTTGGATCGTGTTTTCTAATCCATAATATAAGGCATCGCAAATCAGTGCATGACCTATCGAAACTTCATCTAATGGAGTGACATTTGCTTTGAAATACGCTAAATTTTCCAAACTCAAATCATGCCCTGCATTGACCCCTAAGCCTAATTGGTGCGCCCTAAAGGCTGCTTTTCGAAAATTAGCCACTGCGTCAACCGGTTTTTTTTCAAAATTTGTTGCATAGGATTCCGTGTACAATTCCACTCGATCCGCCCCCGCTGTAGCCGCGGCCTCAACCATTTCCAAAATAGGATCTACAAAAATTGAAACCCGTATACCTGCCTCGCGAAAAGGACGAATTATTTTGATTAATAAGGCTTGATGTTGGATGGTATCCCAACCATGATTCGAAGTGAGTTGACCTAATGCATCAGGAACTAATGTCACCTGCTCTGGTTTTACCGACATGACAAGGTCGATAAAAGATGCCTCAAGCGGATTTCCCTCAATATTAAATTCCGTAGTGACTATTTTTTTTAAGGCATATACATCCGCATAACGAATATGTCGCTCATCGGGCCTCGGATGAACCGTAATGCCATCTGCTCCATACCGTTCACAATCTTTAGCGACCTCCAATACATTTGGATTATCTCCTCCGCGCGAATTTCGCAAAGTGGCGATTTTATTAATATTGACACTAAGTCTTGTCATAGCTTAAAATAAGATTGCTTATTATTTTAATTAAATCAACTTATTTTTCGCCAAATATTCAGCAATTTGGATCGCATTGGTCGCCGCTCCTTTGCGCAAATTATCAGCTACAATCCACAAGTTTAAGGTGTTTTTTTGACTCTCATCCCTACGAATTCTGCCCACAAAAACTTCATCTTTTCCGTGTGCGGTAATAGGCATTGGGTATAAAAAGTTTTTCGGATCATCTTGAACGATGACACCTTCCTCATTTTCCAAAATATTTCGTACTTCAGCCAAATCAAAATCATGTTCAAATTCGATATTTACCGCTTCCGAATGGCCACCAATCGTAGGAATACGCACGGTAGTCGCCGTCACCTCAATCGTATCATCCATCATGATTTTCTTGGTTTCCAAAATCATTTTCATCTCCTCCTTCGTATATCCATTGTCCAAGAAAACATCAATGTGAGGCAACACATTTAGGTCAATCTTATGCGGATAGACACGCGCTGTATTTTCCTTTCCTGCTCGCTCATCAAACAATTGGTCTACAGCCGCTTTTCCCGTTCCTGTCACCGATTGATACGTCGAAACCACCACACGCTTAATTTTATATTTTTTATGCAATGGATTTAAAATGACAACCATTTGAATCGTCGAGCAATTGGGGTTGGCAATAATTTTATCTTCCTTGGTTAAGGTATATGCATTAATTTCAGGTACCACTAGTTTCTTAGTAGGATCCATGCGCCAAGCGGATGAATTATCGACCACCGTAATTCCGGCCGCGGCAAATTTCGGGGCCACCTCTAAAGAAGTACTCCCGCCTGCTGAAAAAATAGCTACATTAGGCTTCATGGCGATGGCCGTTTCATAGCCAACCACCGTGTAATCGATGCCCTTGAAATTCACTTTTTTACCGATAGACCGCTCAGAGGCAACTGGTATGATTTTAGTCACTGGAAAATGTCTTTCCGCTAAAACTTTTAAAATTTCACCGCCTACTAATCCTGTGGCGCCAACAATCGCAACTTTCATTTCTTGTTTCAATTAAAATTTATAATTCCAAACTAAACCCACCATTGGCCCAAATCGATCATCCGGTGAATACTTTAAACTTATTTTTGAACCATCATTGGCCAACTCATTATACCGATTTAGCGCTCGCCTAAAGTGGCGAACACTGACAGAACCAAAATATAAATTGGCCACCGCAGATCCTCCCACCACAGACCAATAAAAACTATCTGATACCGCATCCTTATTTAATAACGTGTAAAAAGAAAGGATCGCCGTAATACCAGATATCCATTTAATGTGACTTTGTTGCCTTTTATAAATCAAAAACTCTCTACTGACAAAAGGATCTTGGGCCTCTAAAAGTGGTATCTGCAACGCAAGCGGATTGTCAATGAGCTGGCGCTTATACGCAAACTGTTTTCTAAATCCCGTTTGAGTTTCGACGATTGGAAATAATTCTTTTCTAACTTCTTTTTGACCTAAAATAGGTCCTGAAATTATAATAAAGAATAACAATAGTTTTGACTTCACCGGGTAAAAATTATTTAATCCCATAAAATTAGGGCTTAAATTTTGAATAGGAATCTTTTTTATAAATAAATCAACGAAATCGATAGGTCGATAAGGGAGTGATGGCAAAATCCAAGGCGATATCATACGGATTCAAGTCATCAATCGGTTCGATCAGCTCTGCAAGCCCTAAACCAATTTTAATTACATCGGGTTTTGCCTGTGCCAAAAAACGATCATAAAACCCTTTTCCATATCCGACACGATGTCCTTGGGTGTCGACGGCCAGCAAAGGAATAAAAATGAGATCAATATCTGTTGGATTTAATCGGACTGAAGTGTCATCCATAGGTTCCAAAATACCCCAATCTGATGCTAAGAATGTAGATTTTTTATCGGTCAAATAGGGAATTATTTGGCTTGTATTTTTCTCAACTTTTGGAAAAATTAATTGATGATAATAGGGTTCATTGATTAAAATTGCATGAATAGGCGATGTCATAACCTCTCGATGATGTTCCATGCTATGAAAACTCATGAGCATCAAATTCCTGGGCAAGGGTTTTATGAATTTAATAATTTGATTTAACAATTGGACATTTTTTAATTCAAAATCTTGCTGGGTCCAGCTTTTTCTTTCCGCCAATGCCTTTTCTCTAATTTCAGATTTTTTCATAAAAAGGTGATTGGTTTAACGGATGCATGTCCATGTTCATTGGAATTAAAAGCTTTGTCTATACATTTAGACGATTACAGGAATGACCCATCATCGCCGTTCCATTATTTTTTCTTATTTTTGCCTCAATTTTGCCGATTATTTCATAAAAAACAACAACAAAGTGGCCTTCAAAGAATATAAAAATTTAGATTATGCGGTATTAGCAGAAGAAATTTTAAGCTTCTGGAAAAATAACGATATATTCGAAAAATCAATTTCTAGCCGAGAAGGAAAACCCAGTTTTACTTTTTATGAAGGGCCCCCTTCGGCCAATGGAACCCCAGGTATCCATCATGTGATGGCAAGGGCCATTAAAGATATTTTCTGCCGATACCAAACCCTAAAAGGCAAACAAGTAAAAAGAAAAGGTGGCTGGGACACGCATGGTTTACCCGTGGAATTGCAAGTGGAAAAGGAGTTGGGAATCACCAAAGAAGATATTGGCAAAACTATTTCTGTCGAAGAATATAACCAGCGTTGCCGTGAAACCGTGATGAAATTCACGGATCAATGGAATGATTTAACCGAGAAAATGGGCTATTGGGTGGACCTTTCTTCCCCTTATGTAACGTATCAAACCCCTTATATTGAAAGTGTTTGGAACTTATTGAAACGGCTTTATGATCAAGGGCTTTTATACAAAGGCTATACGATTCAGCCTTATTCCCCTGCAGCCGGAACGGGTTTATCCTCGCATGAATTAAATCAGCCTGGTTGTTATAAGGATGTAAAAGATACCTCTTTGACTGCCCAATTTAAGGCGAAAAAGACGAGTCAATCAGCCTTTTTGTTTGATCATTCAAACCATGAGCCTGTTTATTTGCTTGCTTGGACCACTACGCCATGGACTTTACCTTCAAATACGGCCCTTACGGCTGGTAAGAATATTACCTATGTTTTAGTTAAGACTTTTAATCCTTACACCTATTTGTCAGTCCATGTGGTTTTAGCCCAGGATTTAGTGAAAAATTATTTCCAAGCTGCGGCTGAAAATGGAGATTTTCAAGCATATGTAGATGCCGAAAAAAAACCAAGTGCTATCCCATATCAGGTGGTGGCTTCGTGTAAAGGTTCTGATTTGGAAGGTATTGAATATGAACCTTTGATGCCCTATGTTTCGCCCAAAGAACCAGCTTTCCGAGTTATTTTGGGAGATTTTGTCACGACTGATGATGGTACTGGAATGGTTCACACGGCACCCACATTTGGAGCGGATGACTTTCGGGTAGCCCAACAAAATGGAATTCCAGCGATTTTAGTTCAAGACGAAAATGGGAAAGATGTACCCTTGGTTAATCGCCAAGGACGATTTGTCAAAGAAGTAACGGATTACGCGTTAGAGCCAGTTAAGGAGGCGTATTTAACGGATGAAGAAAAAGAAGAGGCTAGAATTAAACAAGGAAGAGATAAGTATTTATCGGTGGATGAGCGAATTTCGATCCATTTAAAAACTGAAAATAAAGCGTTTAATGTCCAGAAATTTGATCACCCCTATCCCCATTGTTGGCGTACCGACAAACCTATTTTATATTATCCGTTGGACTCATGGTTTATTAAAACGACGGCTGCCAAAGATAAATTAATTGCCTTAAACAAAACGATCGAGTGGAAACCCGAATCTACTGGAACGGGTCGTTTTGGAAACTGGTTGGAGAACCTAGTGGACTGGAATTTGTCTAGATCTCGGTATTGGGGAACCCCACTGCCTATCTGGAGAACAGAAGATGGTTTGGAGGAAATTTGTATTGGTTCATTGGCACAGTTGGCAGATGAAATTAAACAAGCAAATGCATCTGGAAAATTATCAGAAAATCAGTTAGCAGGGAATAAAGCATTTCAAACCGCGTTAGAAAATGGCCAAGCAGATTTGCACCGACCTTTTGTAGATGAGATTTATTTGGTGAGTCCTACGGGCCAATTACTTTCTCGAGAGCTTGATTTGATCGATGTTTGGTTTGATTCGGGTGCCATGCCTTTTGCTCAATGGCATTATCCATTTGAGAATCAAGAAATGTTTAAAAAATCATATCCTGCTGATTTTATTTCGGAGGGAGTTGACCAAACGCGTGGTTGGTTCTTTACCTTACATGCGATTTCTGCCATGGTGGAAGATTCTGTAGCCTTTAAACATGTGGTTTCCACTGGATTAGTCTTGGATAAAAATGGAAATAAAATGTCCAAAAGACTGGGTAATGCCTTCGACCCTTTTGACACTTTATTGAAATACGGCGCTGATCCGACGCGCTGGTATATGATCACCAATGCCCAACCTTGGGACAATTTAAAATTTGATTTAGCTGGTATTACGGAAGTGCGAAATAAGTTTTTTGGTACGCTGACGAATACCTATAATTTCTTTGCTTTATATGCCAATTTAGATGGTTTTGATGCGTCAAATGTACGCGTTGAGGAGGAGAATTTATCGGAATTAGACCGCTGGATCTTATCCAAATTAATGAATTTAATTGCTGAGGTGGACGAGTCTTTTGAAACCTATGAGCCCACTAAAGCGGGTCGGGCGATACAGGATTTTGTTTGCGATCATTTGTCAAATTGGTATGTGCGCTTATCTAGACGTCGTTTTTGGAATCCTGAGGCTAAGGAATTAGGTTTAAGTACAGATAAAAAAGCGGCCTACCAGACTTTATATACTTGTTTGGAAACGGTGGCCCAATTGATGTCTCCCATTGCGCCGTTTTATGGCGAATGGTTGTATAAAAATTTAACTCAAAAGGAATCAGTTCATTTAACAGATTTTGTCAAGGTTAATGTTGCTTGGAAAAATGAAGATTTGGAAGCTTCGATGGAATTGGCTCAGAGGATTTGTTCTTTGGTTCACTCGATTCGTAAGGTGCATAAATTAAAGGTACGCCAACCGCTTGCTCAGGTGTTGGTTCCTGTTTTGCAGGAAAATGTTCGTGAGCAAATTAGACGAGTTGAGGATTTAATTAAATCCGAAGTCAATGTTAAGCAGGTGAATTATTTAAACGATGCCTCCGGTGTTTTGAGTAAGCGGGTTAAACCTAATTTCAAAGCTTTGGGACCTAAGTTTGGGAAGGATATGAAAGCGGTGGCTGATCTTATTACGGGTATGTCAACGAATGATTTATCCACTGTAGAGTCTATTGGCTCAGTTAACCTAAACGGATTTGAGATAGGAATGGGCGACATTGAGGTGATGACAGAAGATATGCCAGGTTATTTGACGGCCAGTGAAGGGGGTTTGACGATCGCATTAGATAATACATTAAGTCCGGAATTGATTCGGGAAGGTATGGCTCGCGAGTTTGTAAATCGCGTTCAAAATTTACGAAAAGACTTAGGTTTTGACGTAGTGGATAAAATCCATATTTCGATTCAAGAAAATACCAGCGAGTGGAAAGATAGTTTGACTGAATTTAAAGGATATATATCCCAAGAAGTACAGGCTCTTTCGATCGAATGGGTGAAGGAAGTCGGTGATGATTATTCAGAGGTAAGTATAGATGAAGTAAATTTAAATGTCCGATTGACCGTTGCATAAAACAAGGTAGACATGGTTTTCAATTCATTGCAGTTTTTGGTGTTTTTTGGAATTGTGACCAGTGCTTATTTTTTATTGGCTCATAAATACAGATGGGCCTTGTTGCTATTGGCTTCTTGTTATTTTTATATGGCCTTTGTTCCTATTTATTTAGGTATTTTAGCCCTGACCATTGTCATCGATTATTTTGCCGGGATCTATTTGGAACGGTTTCAGGGGGGTGCAAAAAAGATATTTTTGGGTTGTAGTTTGTTGGCCAATTTAGGTGTTTTGGCCGTTTTTAAATATTATTATTTTTTTACGGCCAACTTTAATTTCCTGGCAAACTACTTCTCAGTTCCCGGCCATTTACCTGTTTTGAATATTTTACTGCCTATTGGCTTGTCTTTTCATACGTTTCAAGCGATGAGTTACACGATCGAAGTTTATCGAGGTAAGCAAAAGGCTGAACGGAATTTCGGAATTTATAGTCTTTATGTGATGTTTTATCCACAGTTGGTGGCCGGACCCATCGAAAGGCCACAAAATTTAATTCATCAGTTTTACGAAAAGCATGTTTGGGATACGGTACGAGTTAAGTTAGGACTCTTGCAAATGATGCAAGGCTTTTTCAAAAAAGTGGTCATTGCCGATCGCCTAGCCTTGGTGGTTGATCCCGCCTATGCAAACCTGTCAAACCAAAGTACCTGGAATTTAATCATCGCCAGTATATTTTATTCATTTCAAATCTATTGCGATTTTTCAGGGTATTCAGATATCGCGATTGGGGCATCCAAGGTGATGGGCTTCAAACTCATGAATAATTTTAATGCTCCCTACACGGCTAAATCCATTCCAGATTTTTGGCGCCGTTGGCATATTTCCCTCTCTAGCTGGTTTAAAGACTATGTATATTTTTCTTTAGGAGGCAACCGCGTCTCAGTTCCCCGTTGGTATGTCAATATTATGATCGTCTTTATTTTGTCAGGTTTTTGGCATGGGGCCTCTTGGAATTTTGCGATTTGGGGAGCATTGCATGGATTGTTTCAGTTAATAGGCCTGACGTTTAATCGAATTTTCCCTATTTTGGCAGCTGATCAGCGCAAGTCGGCGGGAGGAATTTGGATGTACCGTTTACTTACTTTTCTGTTAGTGACGATTGCTTGGGTATTTTTTAGAATTCCAAAATTCGGGGATATACAGATTTACTTCCGCCAACTAACCCGCGGATCCATACTAGATCCGATATCTTTAGCTTTAAATACCAACGAACTAAATATTTCTATTTTGTTAATTATTGGATTATATCTTTATGATTTTAAAAGGGACAAAATAAGGGTGGATTCGGTGAAATTATTTTGGCCCATTATGTCTGGATTGGTATTTTTGATTTACTTTTTTGGTGTTTTTAATTTGAAACAATTTATTTATTTTCAGTTTTAATTCATGCAAAAACTACTCGCATTTATTGGGTTTATTTTTTGTGCACTGACCTTGTATTTGACTAGTTCAAATTCGGGTATGAAGTGGATTGCTCAAGATCGCTATAGCCGAATAGGAGCTTTGGGAGCGGATAAATATCTGTATGGCGATCTATACGGATTAGCTTATTTAAGTAAATTTAAACAGGTAAAAGACACTAATTTTGTTCCATTACCTCCTATTGATCAAAAAGCTTACCCTAAATCGGCGAATCTGTTTATTCTGGGAGACAGTTATTTATACAGTTTCTTTACACAGGACCCTCGCTATTATGTCGGAGTAAATCAAGTCCAGTTTATTCGTTGGTCTGTCGCAAATCCCGTAGAAATCATTCCCTCAAAAAATAAAAAAAATATCTTATTGATTGAATCGGTTGAGCGAAATATGTCCGGTCTATTCAATTTGAATTCCGTGAAGGCTCGATTGGATAAGGCGGAGGCGGCCAACTCCAAACAAAATACACGGCAGAAAATAGCCTTCTTTTCCTCCGAAATAGACCGTGGCATCAAGAAAAGTTTATACCATCAATCTCTTGAAGCCAATATCGAATTTGCCTGGTTTAATTTCGGGTTTTTGGAATCTTTGAAGGAATTTAAAGCGGATTTTAATTTAAATTTCTTTGGAAGGGTCGATAAGGATGTTGCTATCTCTAAGGACCAACACTTTTTGTATTTAGCTGAAACTGTAAACCCTACTCATGCAGGGAGCTCATTTTTTGAGATTAGTGAAGCCCAAATAAACGGCCAAGTACAGCAACTAAATGCGATACAGGAATATTACAAGGCAAAGGGCTTTGATGAGGTCCTATTTTCTATTATTCCCAATCCTGTTTCGGTGCTTCGTACGGAAAATAGACGTGAAAATCACCTTATTCAACGGATTAAATCGCACCCTGATTTTAAAGGTAAATTAATTGATCCTTCGGAGGGTTTGTCAAAAAATGCCACATCGAATTTCTTCACATCGGATTCACATTGGAATCAGCGGGGGGCAAAAATTTGGCTAGACCAGTTGAATATACGGCTTAAAAATTCAATTTATTTAGGAAATTGAGTGGGATCTAATTTGGGTAACAGGTGCAAGGCATTTTTATAATATACTTTTTTGAGTACTTCGTCAGGAAGTTCTAATCCATAAATTCTCCAGAACGCATGTCTTTTTCGGTAGTATGGAAAGTATTCGTCGCTGGTTTCCAATAGTCGGAAATAGGTATAGTATTCAGACGTGGTCCATATATCTTTTCCAAAAAGTACGCGGTCTTGGTATTTAATCATGAATGCACGTGCATTTTTCGGTTGGCGCCCTAATTCATGAATTACTGCCCCGATCTCGGTGTACATATTCGGGTAAAGATTCATGAGTCGGCCTAATTCGGGCAAATTGTTTCCAAGCCAAGCTAAATGGGCGCTAATGAATTTAGTCTTAGGGTGTTTTTTGATGATGTCAAATTGCTCATCCATCACTATTTTCCAAGATGGGTATTTGGAGGAGGGTCTAGCCCGACTAGGAAACTGTTTAAGTTCAAGCCAGCGTTCATTGGTTTTATCGTGTACATCAAAAAATGAAATGGGTTCCGCGGTATGGATTAGAATGGGGATATTTAATTCTCCACATTTGGCCCAAATGGGATCGAGCCGAGGGTCATTAGTGCGTATTCGATTTCCTTTGGAATCTTTGACTTCTAAGCCTAAATCTTTAAATATTTTCAATCCCATGGCACCAGCTTGTACTTCTTTTTCTAGGGCCTTGACTGTTTCTGCAGACCAGTTTGGGTTATCAATATCACTAAAATTTAGGTTGGTAAATACGAGCACTCGGCCATCGGCTTTTTCTTTTCCCGCAAGCACAGATTGAATCAAATAATCAGTTCCTTGCTCTCGAGGGCCACTTCTTAAAGATCCTTTTCCACTCAAGTTGATCATTACTTTCATGTTAAGACTATCCATTTGTTTCACTAAATAGCCTAAATCTTGTCTGGGCATATTGTTTTGATGATTATGAATATCGATGAATGGATATTTTGCCTTTTTTACGATGTGTTCGGGGACAACGAGGGTAGATATGGGATCATACTCTTCAAATGCCATGGTTTTTTCTTGAGCGAAGGAAGGTAAACTGAGTAGGATACAGAAAGGAAATAAATATTTTATCATGTGCTTAATTAGGTTAATTCAGCGAATCTATTGAATATATTTTAAAATTGATCATGCAAAATGGTATATTCGCTCTATTTATGAAAATTCAGGTTTATATAATTTTATTGGTTTGTTTTTCTTTGTGTCCCGTATTCGGTCAAAAGAAAAAAAAGGAAGTTCATAACCTGACGGGTGCACAGTCGGAGGAATTAATGACTGAGGGAATGAGGCATTACATTAAAGATGATTTTGATGAAGCCATTTTAGTCTGGGAACATTTGATTCTTGAGGTTCCTAATGAACCCTCTATTTATTATTATCTTGGAAAGGCCTATTTGGCACAAAATAAAAATTCCTTGGCGTTTCAAAATGCGGCGGAGGCTTGGAAACTTTCCCCTCACTCCATGGATTATGGGCTTTTCTATGTAGACATTGCTTTGGATTTACGCAAAATAGATGAGGCCTTAGAAGCACTTCATAAAATGTCTGAATTTGACGAGATGCAGCCTGAGATTGGTTTGCGCTTAGCGCAGGCTTATTTATGGAAAGAAAATGGCAAGGAAGCTTTGAATGCGTTAAAGAAGGTTGAGGTGTGGTTGGAAGACTTTCCAGAAATTGTTCGAACGAAGCAATTTATTTATTTAAAAGAGAAAGATGTTTTAGGGGCAATGAACGCTGGATTTAGCTTAATTGAAAATTCGCCTGATGAGTTATTGTTTACTTGGGATCAAATGGAAACGGTTTGGGATTTGGTGACGGGAAAGACATTGCAAGCAGAAATACGTCCCTTGAAATCTAAATATGCGAGTCAGGGCCAATTGAATTTAATGAGTGCCAAATTATTTTTGGAGGCTAAAAATTTGGATTCTACCAGTGTAGAAATTTTGCATGCGGCTGCGGATGTACGCATGAGTTCGGAGATTTTGGGCCAATTAACCATTCAAATTTTAGGATTAATTAAGTCAAAAGAAGACTGGCAAACGGTTTATGAAATGATTTTAGAATTAAAGGGTTTATATCCTTTAGATCCGCGTTTTTCTGCGCTTGAAGGAGATTTGTGGGCGAACATATCCAAGTTCAAAGAGGCACAAATTTCGTATTTAAAAGCGGCTAGAATGGGGAATGCCAAGTTTGAAGTTTGGGCCCGCATTATCCAATTGGATTACGAGATGAACCTATTAGACAGTGCGACGGTACATGCGGAGGAAGCCCTAGTGTTTTTTCCAAATCAAGGGTATTTATGGTTCCAAAAAGGGTTTTCGGAGTATTTGAATGGAAAAATGAATGAATCCATTCGCTCATTTGAGGGGGCGGTGCCTATGGCTAGCAGTCAGGATGGTTGGTATACCCAATTATATGGTTTAATGGGGGACGCCTACCATTCTAAAGGCCTATATAAGCAGTCCGATGCTTGTTTTGAAAAGGTTTTACTCGTAAATCCGACGGAGGAGCATGTCTTAAATAATTATAGTTATTATTTGTCGTTGCGGCGTGATCATTTGGATAAGGCCGTGTTGATGTCAAAGAAATTGGTGGACAAATTTCCTAAAAATGGGACTTATTTGGACACCTATGCTTGGGTCTTGTTTCAAAGGGGTGAGTACCCAGAATCATTGCTGTATCTCGAAAAAGCTTTGAGGGATGAAAAGCAAAATAGCTCAACGGTTTGGGAACATTATGGGGACGTACTTTTTAAGAATGGGCGGGTCGATGAGGCGGTGAAGGCTTGGAAAACAGCAAATTCGCTCGAAGGAGCAAGCAATAAATTGGATAAAAAAATTGAAAATAAACGAATTATCGAAAATTGAGATAATTTTGTCAAAGCTTATTTTCTTAAATGTTAAGATGCGCCTAACAATTATTTTTTTCTTCGCTGCTTTTAGTATTTTTTCTTGCGGAAAAAAGGGGCTTGTTTCTAAAATACCAGCGACCTTAACCACACCGATCTTAATTACTTCTACGATAGATACCTTAGCTAAAAAGGAAGTTAAGGCAGTCGACTCAGTGGTAAAAAAAATGATTGAGCCCGTAAAAATCGAAGAGTCGGAATTAAAACTAGTCACGGAGGATTTAAACTTTAATTATTTAAAAGCGAAGTCTAAAATAGTGTGGAAGACCCAGCAAAACCAAGATACCTATACGGTTGATATTCGCATGAAAAAAGACAGCTTGATTTGGGTTAATATCTCTCAATCGGGTATTACGGGTGCGACAGGTTTATTTTCAAAAAGCAAAGTTCAGTTTTATCAAAAAATAAATGGGGAATACTTTAATTTAACCTATGATAGCGTCAGTGTGATAATGGGTTTTAAGGTGGATTATTCCATCCTTCAGTCGCTCATTGTGGGGAATCAGCCTTATAAAAAGAACAGCTCAAGAGTTATTCGTGAGAATGAAAATATAATTTTAAAACAACAGGAGGGCAGGATTAATATTGATAACATGGTGGGCCCGAATCGAAAATTAAAAAAATTATTAGTTAATGATGTTCCTACGAGCAATAAGATGACCATGGATTTTGAGGAATTTAGGCTGTTGAATCAGGTACTTTTTCCTTTTTCCAGTCAAATTAATTTGGATGTGAAGGATAAGGATAATAAAAGCGTGAATACGTTGATCACCATTAAATACGCTAAAGTAGAGCTTTTAGAGACTCCTTTGGAATTCCCATTTAAGGTTCCGGAAAAATTATTGAATCCTGCACAAAAATGAAATTACACTATATCACTTTATTGATTGCCCTTTTTATTGGTTTTGAGACCTACGCCCAAGTGGATAAAAAAACTCAATTGGAGCAGCAAAAGAATGATAATTTGGTGAAATTAAAAGAGTTGAATTCGATTATTTCCAAAACGTCAAAAAAGAAAAAGGTTTCTATTGGTAAATTAAATGTTATCAAGGAGCAGATTGTTGTTCAAAAGAAGCAGATCAATATACTGAATGAAAATCAAAATTTATTAGCGTCTGAAGCTAAGATATTGACCCAAGAAAGTGATAAGTTGGCGGCCAAATTAGTGCGATTAAAGCAGGCCTATGCGAATATGTTGTATGAGGCGGAGAAAGTGTCGACGGTTAATAACAAATTAAGTTTTTTGCTTTTATCGTCTGATTTGGGCGAGTTTGTTCGTCGCTTTGATTTTTTAAAGCAGTATACCACGAATCGAAAAGGGCAGGCTAAAAAGATTTTTGAGACACGCCAAGACTTAATGACTAAAAAACAACAAGTGATTTTCAAAAAAAATGAAGAGAAAAAAGTGCTGGTGGTCAAGGAAAAAGAAAAGGTGAAGTTGGAGGTCATGAAAACCAAAGAGGCGAAGGTGGTTACGGTATTAACCCAACAAGAGAAAAAATTAAAGATTGAGTTGGAGCGAAAAAAGTTAGCGATCAGGAAGTTGGATAATTTAATCGCGGGGATTGTTCAGCGGGAGATTCAAAAAAGTATGGAGCGGGAGCGCCGTTTACGTATGGCGGCTCAGGCTAAGAAATTAGAGGTCAATAAGCCGGAGCTACCTAAGCCTAAATTAGAAGAGGGATTAGTTAAAAAATATGAAAAGCCTGCCGACAAAGTGGACGAAATATCGAAGATAGAGCCCAAAAAGGAAATTGCCAAAGAAAAGACAGTGGCCAAAGAAGTAGTGGTAGAACCTGTGTTAGAGAAAAATACCTATTACATGAACGCTGACGAGGCTAAATTAGCGGTTTCTTTTGCGGCTTTACGCGGCAGAATGCCGTTCCCTGTCCCGTCAGGATTCATTTCGGATCATTTTGGTGTTCATAAACATCCCATTTTAAAGGGGGTCATGATTAACAATAATGGGATTGATATTCAAACATCCGCTGGTTCTGCCGTTCATACCGTATATGATGGGATTGTGCAGTCGGTGGTCAATATCCCTGGGATTAATACGGTGGTTGCGATCCAGCATGGTGATTATTTCACGGTCTATAGTAAGTTAGATAATGTGTCTGTTTCCACGGGTCAGCGGGTACGAACAGGACAGCGCATAGGAACAGTGGCATCAGATGAAGATGGGACAGCAGAAATTAATTTCCAAGTTTGGAAAAATACGGTTCGACAAAATCCAGAGTCTTGGCTTAAAAGATAATTAGCTGAAGCGATAAGTGGCTCTAAAACTTATGTTTTGTCCTTGGTCATCGGCAAAATATCGGAATCGATTTAGGTAATCTCGGTAAGCTTGGTTGAATGCGTTTGTGATGGAAATGCCAAAATCAAATTTAGTTGTTGAGATTCCCCAATGTACTTGTCCAAGCACATAGCCTTTCGGCGGAGGCGAAAAATCAGAATTTATTTCGACTCTATTTTGCATGGAGATTTGTGTCATCCCCAAACTTACATATTGCTTGTGTTTTTTGAATTGATAACGCAGGAGATATTCAAATCGGTCAGGAGGAATATTAACTAAATAGGCATGATTTAATTCATCATAAGCCCGAACGATACTTGTTTTTTGTTGGAGGCTCCAGGCATCAGAAATATGGTAGGACACTTGGCCATCCAATCCTTTAAAAGTGGCATCAATTTGCTCGTAAGTAAAAGCGGGAAAACTACCCCTCACAGTCGTAATAAAAACGGGTTCTCCTTGGTCCATCAAAGGCTTTAAATAAATGAAATGCTGAATGCTATTATTATATAGGCCGATTTCTATCTCCAATTTTTCAGTGCTATATAAAGAGTTTAGACTTACATTATAGGCGGTTTCCCCTTTTAGGAAGGGATCACCTACTTCGTAGGCACCTGCACCGTGATGAACCCCATTTGAAAATAATTCATTCGGACTTGGGGCTCTAAATGCTCTAGCGATAATCAGGTGATTTTCGAAATTTTGAGTCCATTGGTATTTTAAACCCATACTTCCTGAAAGGCCTACATAATTATTCACATCACGTTTAATGGTAGGTGAATAATTTTGCAAGGGCCGATGAATTTCAATGTCTTTTGCGTCCAATCGGAGCCCTATGTCGATTTCCATTTTTTGATTGACATACCTTTCTAATGCAAAAATACCTAGGTTGTTCAGGTAATAATTAGGAAGTAAACTAGACGTGAGCGTGGGTAATTTTACTTGATTGCCAGATGTGCGATTGCCTTGAGTTAAAAATGTTAGGCCAAATTGGCCCTTCCATGATTTCGAGGAGTTGGTCTCGTCCATTAATATTTCAGCACTTAAGGTCTCAAGATTAAAACTTAGGGTATTGATGTTTTTGCCTAATCGCATGACATCAAATTCCAGTCGTTGGTTATCTTGATGTGCCACATTCATTCGGATCGTTTTATTCGATAGATTAAGGTAGGCCTTGAATTTGATCAATGAATGTGTGATATCTTGGTTCGGTCGCTCCGCGTCTCGGATGAAGTTTGTTGGCGTATAAATCTCAAATGGCCTATCGCTGGCAATGGCAATTTTGAGGTCATTCACATTTCCTACATGGGATCCGGAATAAATACCTATGACTGAGTGGAAGCGACTGATGAATAAATCGGTGCCCAATTTCTGATTTTTAAATCCTAGGGCTGTTGAAAAATTTTGTTCTTCGACCCCCGTATTAGCCAAATAGTAATTGGCCGTTTTTATGTTTCCTCCATTTTTTAGGGTTCCTTGGACTCGCCAACCCCATCCATTGGCATTTTTAATTCCACCCTCTAACATGCCTGAAGTCACAAATTGCCTTCCGTTGGTGAAAAATATGGTTTGAGCCTCTCCTAAAATTCCACTGGTATCTGGCAAGGAATTGGGTTCCATTAATATGATCCCGCCTATGGCATCGCCTCCATATCTAAGCCCAGCAGGACCCTTAATTACTTGTATGTTTTTAGAGACGAATGGATCCACTTCCGGCGCATGTTCACTGCCCCATTGTTGGCCTTCCTGTCTGACGCCTTGATTTAAAATGATCACCCTGGATGAGTGCATGCCATGAATGATCGGCTTGGAAATGCTGCTACCTGTTTGCAAACTTTGGACGCCTGATATTCCTTTTAACATTTCACCCAGGCTTAAACCATTTCGTTGGGCCCGTTCTTCAATACTTAATTCGCCTTTGAGTTGGGACGTATTTTCCGTTTTTTTTCCGGTGACTAATACCTCCATTAGATGCTCATCGTGTGTTTCTAAGCTCAGATTTTCTGTTAGTTCATCATGGTCTTTTAACGTAATGGATGTTTCGAATTTATTGAAACTACTCATTTCGCAGACCAAGCTATACGTTCCGGGACAAATTTTTTCTAATTTAAAATTTCCCTTTTCATCTGTTTGAGCCTTTGTTTTTTGGCCTTTCAAATAAACGTATGAACCCTGAATAACCTCTTTGCTTTCTTTTGAAATTACTTTTCCCTTGAGTGTACAATTGCATGCCGACTGGGAAATGCCTTGATACGATACAAGTAAAAAAATAAATAAAAGGTATTTATATTTGGGCATGAAAAAAAATACGATTAAATAAGCCAGTAAAAATAAGTATAATGTATCAAAAAAGCTCAATAATTAACGGCAAAAGGATTTATCGAACAATTACGGTGTTTAATGATTTAAATAGGTAGAAATTTTTTTTTATTAATTAAATTGTTTTGTTTAAACTTTTAATATATTTGTTAAACAAAACAACAAATAAAAAATATGACGGCTCTAGAATTTTCTTACCAAGTAGGTAATTTTTCTAAGTTTTTAAAGCCATTTGCCTTGCGTTTGACTAGAGATTCAGACGACGCAAACGATTTGGTGCAGGATACTTTAGTTAAAGCCTATACCAATCGTGACAAGTATTCAGATGGGACAAATCTGAAAGCATGGTTATTTACTATCATGAAAAATACGTTTATCACACAATACCAACGTATGGTTCGTAGAAATACGTTCATTGATACCACAGAGAATTTACATTTCATCAATTCGAGTGATTCTTTGCAAGAAAATAATGCCAACAACCTTTTTATCCGAGAAGATATAGATAAGGCGCTTAGCCTGACAGAAGAAATATATAGGGTTCCTTTTTTAATGTATTTCAAGGGTTTTAAATACCATGAAATCGCTGAAGAGTTAGATTTGCCGATTGGCACAGTCAAAAATCGAATTCACATTGCTAGAAAAACATTAAAGAGTTCGCTCAAAATGTATGCATAGATTTTTATAGTTTTTTGGTTAACAGATTATAAGTGTAAAAAGTCAGATTTTATCTGACTTTTTCTTTATATCAAAATCCAAACGCTAAATTTTATATATTTGTCTAATCCTTTTTTGATGAATAAAAACAAAAAAATTATTGTTATTGGCGCCGGATTTTCCGGACTATCTACCGCCACCGCCTTAGCTGATTTAGGCTATCAAGTTGAAATTTTAGAAAAAAATGAAATGGCGGGTGGCCGCGCACGCGTATTTTCTGAAAAAGGATTTACGTTCGACATGGGGCCTAGTTGGTACTGGATGCCCGATGTTTTCGAAACGTATTTTGCTCGATTTGGAAAGAAACCATCGGATTATTATGATTTAATTCGACTTGATCCATCATACGCTGTTATCTTGTCCAAAGACGAGGTAATCGATTTACCCGCAAACTATGCCGAATTACGTGATCTTTTTGAAACTTTTGAAAAGGGTGCGGCTCATTCACTGGACCAATTTTTAGACCAGGCTTCCTACAAGTATAAGGTTGGCATTCAGAAGTTTGTTTGGAAACCCTCGCGTAAAATAACTGAATTCTTAAGCCTTGGTTTGTTGGTCGATGTAGTAAGGTTGGACGTTTTTCAATCTTTCTACACCCACATCAGAAAATTTTTCAAATCGCCTACGCTTTTGAAATTAATGGAATTTCCCATTTTATTTTTAGGCGCTATTTCGCAAAACACCCCAGCGATGTATAGCTTAATGAATTTTGCCGAAATCAAATTAGGAACTTGGTACCCGATGGGAGGAATGCATTTAATCGTCAAAGGCATGGTTTCATTAGCAGAGGAAAAAGGAGTTAAAATCACCTATAATTCGGAAGTAAGTTCATTTAACATGGAAGGCTCTCGGGTCAAAGGGCTTCATACCAAATCAGATTTTCATGAAGCCGATGCCGTGGTGGCAAGCGCCGATTACCACCATGTAGAAGAAATTTTGGGCGAATCTTACCGCAATTATGATGAGCAATATTGGGATAAAAGGGTTATGGCGCCCTCTTCTTTATTGTTTTATTTGGGTATTTCTAAACGCATACCTCGATTAAAACATCATAATTTATTTTTTGACCGCGATTTTAAAATTCATTCCCACGAGATTTATACGGATCCTCAATGGCCTTCCGACCCTTTGTTTTATGTTTCAGCTCCTTCAGTGACGGATCCCTCCGTCGCTCCTGATGGTTGCGAAAATATATTTTTATTAATTCCTGTGGCACCGGATTTAGTGGATAATGAAGAGACAAGAGAAAAATATTTTGTTCAATTGATGGATCGCTTGGAGGAATATTGTGGAGTCACCATTCGTGATTCGATCGTCTACAAACGCTCTTATGCACACAAAGATTTTAAAAATGATTACCACGCTTTTAAGGGAAATGCCTACGGATTGGCCAATACCTTAATGCAAACAGCGATTTTGAAGCCCTCGTTGAAAAATAAAAATCTAAAAAATTTATATTACACGGGCCAGTTGACCGTTCCTGGACCTGGGGTTCCTCCCTCGCTCATTTCAGGATTGGTCGTTGCCTCCGAAGTACATAAAGAATTAAATTAGCGCATATGGATTTATATTTAAAAGTATCGCTTGCTTCCAGTAAATTATTAACCCGAGCCTACTCTACGTCCTTTTCTATGGGAATTCGGACTTTAGACACGGAAGTTCATGATGCTATTTACGCCATTTACGGCTTTGTGCGACTGGCCGACGAGATTGTGGATACTTTTCACACACATGATAAAAGGGAATTATTGGCCCGATTTAAAGCGGATACCTACCGAGCCATCGAGGAGAAAATTAGTCTAAATCCCATTTTGCATTCATTCCAATGGGCGGTCAATGAATTCAGCATGGAGCACGATTTGATCGAGGCGTTTTTGTATTCCATGGAAATGGATTTAACGGAAACAGAGTACAATCCGCAGGAGTATAAACGATATATTTATGGATCTGCCGAGGTGGTGGGTTTAATGTGCTTGCGTGTTTTTTGCGCTAGCAATCCTACAGAATATGAGTCGCTGAAATCAGATGCCTGTGCCTTAGGTTCGGCCTTTCAAAAAATTAATTTCCTTCGGGACATTCGTTCAGATTATGAGGAGCGGGGCCGAGTATATTTCCCAAACATTGATTTTAATACGTTTACGGACCAACAAAAAAAAGAAATTGAGCAAGATATCCAATTGGATTTTGATGCCGGTTTACGAGGAATTCATGGCTTGCCTCCAGTGGCTCAAAAAGGCGTTTTACTCGCCTTTGAATACTACATTCGTTTATTTGAAAAAATTAAAGCTTTACCTGCCGCAAGAATCAAAGAAGAAAGAATTCGCGTTCCTGACTGGGAAAAATTTTATATTTATGTCAAATTAATGTTTCGTAAATAATAAAATATGTTCCCATTATTGTTTGATTTTGCATTCCAATCCGAGTCTTTAATTCTTTTATTAGCCATTATGGCTTTTTTGTATGCTTCGGTTGGACATGGAGGGGCAAGTGGTTATTTAGCCGTGATGGCCATTTTTGCCATCGCGCCTCCCATGATGAAACAGACCGCATTGCTCTTAAATCTAGGGGTTTCCCTCATGTCTTTTATCGCTTTTTTTCGCCAAGGCTTTTTTAGATGGAAGCTTTTTTGGCCTTTTGCTTTAGGTTCAATTCCGGCGGCTTTTTTTGGGGCAAAGATTCCTTTGACCGATTCTACCTACAAACAGATATTAGGTTTTTGTTTGTTGATGGCGGTGATTCGAATGGTTTGGCAACTGAAGGAAGAAAAGTCTAATACCTTGAATCCTTTTATAGGGGTTCTCATCGGAGGAATCATCGGATTATTATCCGGCATGATTGGCATAGGTGGGGGAATCATTTTAAGCCCGCTATTATTGCTGTTTCGTTGGTCTAGCATTAAAGAAGCCGCGGCCATATCTGCTTTATTTATCTTTGTCAATTCAGTCGCAGGCTTAGCAGGCCTAAAAACTTGGATTCCGCTCGACCAATCTCAAATGATGTATTGGCTGATCGCCTCATTAATCGGCGGATTCATCGGGGCCATTTGGGGCTCAAAAATAGCCTCCAATCAAAAAGTAAAGTGGATTTTAGCTTTGGTTTTAGTGATTGCATCTCTAAAACTTTGGTTTGTATAAATAAAAAAGCGTCTGAAATGGATACCATTTCAGACGCTTTTAACATGCATGCTTATTTTTAATCCTTTGAACCAGTTACCGCTCCAGCCGCTTCTTTAGCTTTTTTCGCATCTTGCATGGGATTGCCATCAATCGAATAGGATCTCCTTTGCATTTTAAATAATTGAACTTTAGTCGGTTTAGCCGGTTCCCGTGGGAAAGCATTGTCATCGGTGTCGATATCGGCAATTTCATAATAAGGATCCAAGGTCCACTTGACCACTTTTTTACTAGTCGGAATTACTTTTCTCGCTTCTACATCATTCAATCGCCACACTTCAGCTGGAAATCTCATGACCTCTTCAGTACCATCTTCATAATTTAATTTAATGATCACTGGCATGGGCAAACCTCCCTTATTTTTGAAATTAACCACGTAAAAATTCTTCCCTTGCGCGACCAGTTTTTTTTCATCTTCGTTTAAAGAAGCTATATAATCTTGGTACTTTTTCTTGTCGGCATCCGTGGGTGCAAAACGATCATAGGTATTATAGAAATCAGTAAGGTCCGGATTCTCCTCTACGACCGTGGATTTAATGTCGGTTTTATTTCGAATACTTGAAATGGTTTGACGCTTAGCTTGAGCCTCTTCTTTATCGCCCGCTTTTTTAGTTACTGGATCTTGGGTGTCTATGCCAAACCACTCAACGGTCTCGATGGATTGGTTTACCGGCTCGGTGCCATAAAACCAACCTTTCCAAAACCAATCTAAGTCAACCCCAGAGGCATCTTCTAAAGTCCTAAAGAAATCGGCTGGATATGGTTGCTTGAACGCCCATCTGCGCGCATATTCTTTGAAGGCATAGTCAAATAATTCTCTTCCCATAACTGTCTCACGAAGGATATTTAAGGCTGTCGCGGGCTTTGCGTAAGCGTTGTTCCCAAAATCCATAATGTTTTCCGAGTTGGCCATGATAGGCACTTGGTTTTTGGCATCTAAACGCATGTAAGGAACAATATCTTGTGGCTCTCCTCTGCGGGCAGGGAAGTTGCGATCCCATTCCATTTCTGCTAAATACTGGCAAAACGTATTTAAACCCTCATCCATCCAAGACCATTGGCGCTCATCCGAATTGATAATCATGGGGAAGAAATTGTGTCCTACCTCATGAATGATCACACCGATCATCCCATTTTTTGTATTTTCCGTATACGTTCCATCGGTTTCAGGTCTGCCCCCATTAAATGATATCATCGGATATTCCATTCCACCACCTAAGGTTGAATGACAAGAAATAGCCACCGGATAAGGGTAAGCAATCGTTCTTTTTGAATATGACTTTAAGGTATGTGCAACTGCCATCGTGGAGTATTTTTCCCAAAGTGGATTTCCTTCTTTAGAATAGTAGGACATGGCCCATACTTTCTTACCTTCTACATCCACTTGCATGGCGTCCCAAATAAATTTACGGGAGCTCGTAAACGCAAAATCACGTACATTATCAGCTTTGTAAATCCACGTTTTTTTACCTGTTGGCTTATTCTTTTCAGCTTTTTCTGCTTCCGCTTGAGTCACGATTATTACAGGTCTAACCGCAGTTTTTGCTTGCTCCCAACGTTTTAATTGGGTCGCCGTCATCACCTGCGATGAGTTTTGTAATTCCCCTGAAGCCCCTACCACATGGTCATTAGGCACGGTAATGGCCACTTTATAATTACCAAAATTTAAGGTAAACTCTCCTTGGCCCATAAATTGTTTATGTTGCCAACCGTATACATCGTTATAAACGGCTAGGCGTGGAAACCAATGGGCGATGAAGTAATTAGCATTTCCGTCTTTAGGAAATAGTTCATAACCTGATCGACCGTAATACTCAGTAATCAAATAATTCCAGTCAATGGAAAAACTAATATTGCCACCTGATTTTACAGCAACGGGCAAATCAATGCGCATCATGGTTTGATTAATGGTGTGCTTGAGTGGATTACCTTTGATATCCTTAACCGCTGTAATTTTATATCCATATTCTCTTGGATCCGTTAATTCCTCAAACATGCCGGCGCTGATACCTCTTGTGATATTTCCCGTGGCTGAGGTCTTTTTAATAGCTCCTTTTTCGAAAATATTTTGGTCCAATTGAATCCAAATGTAAGGCAACTCATCTGGCGAGTTATTGAAATAGGTGATCGTTTCGGAACCCGTAATCTTGCGGTTGATATCGTCTAGCTCCACTTTAATGTCATAATCGGCACGTTGTTGCCAATAATCTTTTCCTGGTGAACCACTTGCAGTTCGATATGAATTGGGCGTGGGTAAAGTAGACTCTAATTGTTCGAAGCGATTGTTTGCATTATATGTTAGGCCAGAAGGACCTTGCGCATTTATTTGGCAGACTGATAATACAATAAAAATTAAGGTAAAAATTCTGTTTAGCATAGGTTTTGGTGAATAGTGTTTTCAAAAATAATCAAAAATATTGGGTATCCTATGTCGACCTTTACGCTGGATTTTCAAAGGATCCCTAGCATATCAAATTCTCTTCACTAAAAAGATCCCAGTTATGTTATTTTTTTGGGTAGAATTTGTAGTTTTGAGATTACAAATAACAATAACGCATTAATCATTATGGGTATTATATTAGGTCAAAAGGAATATTTCAAAGGCATTGGTCAAATTAAATTTGAAGGTGCGGAATCGGACAATCCACTTGCATTTCGTTATTACGATGAAAATAGGATCATTGCCGGAAAAAGCATGAAGGAGCATTTACGTTTTGCCATTGCGTATTGGCATTCGTTTTGTGGAAATGGGGCTGATCCATTTGGTCCAGGTACGCATCATTATCCATGGGATACAGCTAGCGATGTGCGTCAAAGAGCCTCTGATAAAGCAGATGCGGCTTTTGAATTTATTACGAAAATTGGGGCTCCCTTTTATTGTTTCCACGATATGGATGCGATCGATCATAGCAATGACCCTAAGGAATTTACTAGCCGAGTAGAATTTATATCCGATATTTTTGCTAAAAAACAAGCAGAATCGGGAGTGAAATTATTGTGGGGTACGGCTAATTTATTTTCGAACGAGCGTTACATGAATGGGGCGTCAACCAATCCTAATTTTGAGGTTGTTGCACATGCGGGGGCCCAATTAAAAGGGGCGATCGATGCAACAATCAAATTAGGCGGTGATGGATATGTTTTTTGGGGAGGTAGAGAAGGCTATATGACTTTGTTAAATACAGACATGAAACGTGAGCGTGAGCATTTTGCTCAAATGCTTCATACCTGTGTGGAATATGCTAGAAAAAATGGGTTTAAGGGTAAGTTTTTTATTGAGCCTAAGCCTTGCGAGCCGACTAAGCATCAATATGATTATGATGCGGCGACCGTGATTGGATTTTTAAGGGAGTTTAATTTGCTTTCGGAATTTGGTTTGAATTTAGAGGTTAATCACGCTACCTTGGCGGGGCATACTTTTGCGCATGAATGCCAAGTGGCTTCTGATGCGGGAATGCTGGCTTCGATTGACGCAAATCGGGGTGATTATCAAAATGGTTGGGATACCGATCAGTTCCCCACCGATATTTATGAATGGGCAGAGGCGATGGCCATTATTTTAAAGCAAGGTGGATTAGGCGGTGGTGGGATTAATTTTGATGCCAAACGTCGTCGAAATTCTACAGACGCAGCGGATTTGTTTTATGCACATATTGGCGGGATGGATACGATTGCAAGAGCTTTGATTATTGCGGATAAATTAACCAAACATGGTGAAATGGACCAATTAAAAACAGCTCGTTATGCTAGTTTTGACTCAGGTAAAGGAGCAGATTATGAAGCGGGTAAGCTGAAATTAGAGGACTTATATCAAATAGCTGTTGGGCTAGGAGAACCGGCCATGATCTCGGGCAAACAAGAATATTTGGAAAATTTATTAGGTCGTTTTGTATAATAAAAATCAATTTGAGGCATGAAAAAAATCACCTTCATCCTCTTTTTTTTTATTTCGATTTCTTTAAAAGCAGCAGGATCTTCGGATCCTGTTGCTTTTTCTACAACCAAGCCTTGGGTTTATTGGTGGTGGCCGGGAAGTGCAGTGACAGAAAAGGGGATCACATATAATTTAGAGGCATTTGCAAAGGCTGGTTTTGGCGGTTTGCATATCATCCCTATTTATGGGGCTAAAGGATTTGAATCCGCTTTTCAGAATTATTTAGGTGCTGGTTGGCAGCAAAAATTTGCCTTTGTTTTAAAAGAAGCGAATCGTTTGCACTTGGGCATCGATATGACTTTAGGAACGGGATGGCCTTTAGGCGGTCCTCAAATTTCAAAGACCGAAGCGGCTAAAGCCTATAAAATTGAGGAGCTTGTTTTGGGACCCAATCAAAATTTCCAATTACCCACGGGTGATATTCAGGCCGTATCGGTCTATGTGGATGGGCAATTCACTCAAGAGCTTATCAGCCAAAAGAAGACTCAATACCAAGCAGGGCCTTTGGGGGCCAATTTGTACCTATTGAGTCAAAATTTAACGAATCAAAAAGTGAAACGCGCCGCTCCAGGAGGTGAGGGTTTAGTGATGGACCACTTTTCTAAGTCGGCATTTGAGCATTACCGAGAAACCTTTGTGCCTTTGTTGAAAAAGTCTCATGCTCCGTTAAGGGCTTTATATAATGATTCTTATGAAGTGTATGGGGCTAATTATACCGCAGGACTTTTTGCGGAATTCATTCGCTTAAATCATTATGACCTAAGAAAATATTTGGATGTTTTGGCAAAGCCAAAAGCTGAAACGGAGAAAGAAAATACGATTTGGGCCGATTACCATCGGACTTTATCTCAGTTGCTGCTAAGTCAGTTTTCAAATCCATTTGCCGATTGGATTAAATCCATGGGTTTTAAAAGTCGAAATCAAGCGCATGGATCACCGGGAAACCTCATCGATATTTATGCGGCGGTGGACATTCCCGAAACCGAGTTTTTTGGAAGTAAGCCTTTTGATATTCCCGGATATCGGGTAGATCCAGATTATGATTCGGTCCGTTTTGGAATTCCAGATGTGCGCAATTTGAAATTGGCCTCATCGGCGGCTAATTTATTAGGTAAGAAATTGGTTTCTGCGGAGACGGCTACTTGGCTTGGAAATCATTTTAAGGTTTCTTTGGCCCAGGTAAAACCGGTGGTGGACCAAGTATTTATTGGCGGTGTCAATCACCTCTTTTTCCACGGCGCGACGTACTCTCCTCCCGAAGTCGCATGGCCGGGTTGGTTGTTTTATGCGAGTACTAATTTTAATCCCCAAAGTCATTTTTGGGAAGCTTTGCCTGAGCTTAACAATTATATAGATAAATGCCAAACGATGTTGCAAAAGGATCCCACAGATTCTGATGTATTAATGTACTTTCCGATGGAAGATATTTGGCATGAAAGAAATGGCAAGGGTAAAATTCATTTACTCGATTTACATGCCAACAGCCGTGATTGGATGAAGAATACTTCTTTTGGTAAGTGGTCTGAACACATGCAAAACAAGGGTTACCAATTGGATTATATCTCGGACGATTTGATGAAATCTTTGCAAGTGACATCTAGAAGAACGTGGAAATCAGTTTCAGGAAATGAGTATAAAATTTTGCTTATTCCGGCGCCTCATTATGTTTCATTAGAAACGATGGAGTTGTGGGCCAAATGGGTGAAGCAGGGTTTACCAGTATATTTCTTGGAACATATGCCATTGAATCCAAATTCTTTTGGACTCACGGAAGACGAAAAGGTTCGTTGGCAAACGGCAAAAGAAACCTTAGTCATGCGATGGGTTTCAGATCCCATTAATGTGTTGGAGCGATTTAAAATTACCCGAGAGAGCATAGCGGATCTTGATTTATCTTTTTTGCGGAAAAGGTCGGCGGAAGGGGCGAAATATTTCATTGCCAACTTGTCTAAAAACTTTACGGAGGGGATGATTAATTTGTCAAAAACCGTTTCAGATGTGGAGATAGAAGATCCATTGACCGGAAAAATTTGGAAAGAGCACCTGAACAAACAAAAGCAATTTTTCATGTCCTTAGCGCCAGGCCAAAGCGTCATTGTCCGGCCAGCAAAAGCCGACAAAAGGGCTGTAACTAAAATAGCCGTTCCTAAGGTATTTGTGCCATTGGAGCCACGTGAAAAAATTATGCTTGTATTTCCGAATCGATTATTCAAATCCCAGCAATTAGATGCTATGTCATTTTGGACAATGGATTCTTCCACCCATGATTATTGGGGCAAAGCGACGTATGCCTTTGATTTTGACTTGATGTCGGAACAAATAAATGCTTGCCAAATTTTGCATTTGGATCAGGTTCGTGATTGGGTTCGGATAAAAATTAATGGACAGGATTTGGGAATTGTTTGGTCTTTGCCATTTCAAATTAATATACCCAAAGGAATTTTGAAGGATAAGAATCATATTGAATTAGAGGTGATGAATGTTTCGGCCAATCGAATCAGGATGTTAGATCGAGAGAAGATTCCTTGGAAGAATTTTTATGAAATCAACTTTGTGGATATTCAATACAATCCTTTTGATGCATCTAAATGGGGGGTTACAGAAAGTGGCTTGAAAGGCGAGCTTTATTTTACAAATCGTTGATGTTTATTGACGCGATTAAGGATGCTTTTATACATTAGAAAATTTCGAGAGTTAGGTGCATGTGTAAAGGACGACACATTAACCATCTATTAGGAAGCTTCGTTACTTAGTGTTATAAATGGTTCAAATCAATATAAGGGAATTGTAAAAAATTAAATCAGTGTCATTCGAAGTTTTTTTTTCGAAGAAAACAAATCTCTTGCTTTTTACAAAAAAAAATGTTCAAATTTGTTTTATGGTAATAAAAAACAGATCATTACGTACATTTAGTCATTCAATCCTTAAACATTACTTCAGTAAAAAATTGCAATTATTGCTCCAATTTACAAAATTGTTAAAACCAAATAACTAATGTTTATTCTTTATATAGATCTAGGATCGGGTTCCTCATTACTACAAGTCTTATTGGCAGGCTTTCTAACTTTAATCACTTTCTCAAAACGTATTAAATTATATTGTTGGGTTTTGGTTAGAAAATTAAAAGGTAAAGTTAAGGATGAATCAAACGAATCATAAGATAGTTCGGCTTTCATTTAGGGATCCGGATGGGTTTGTATGTAATTACAAAGACAATTTTTACAGAGTTATTTTTCAGTCCTATGCGCTAGATTTTGAACAACTTCAACAAAAGCAACTAGTAAATCATCCCTTACTGGTACCACACGTTGCGATTCATGCTGACTTATATTCAGAAATAATCGCCGCCTTAGTGATTTTGTACGACCCAGGTTTTATAACCAAGATATTTACTATTTTGGCTATAAAGGAAATTCCTTTTATCACATATCCTTGGGAATGGACTCCTACCCAGCTTAAGGAAGCTGCGCTTTGCACACTTTCACTTCAAAGGCAGCTTATTCCCCTTAGATTAACCCTGAAGGATGCAACATTTTACAATATTCAATTCATTGGGGGTAAACCCTATTTCATCGATTTATTGTCTATTAAGACGGCCGAAAAAGCTTATCCATGGCATCCTTATGGACAATTTTTAAGAAAATTCGTCAATCCCTTACTATTGATTAAATATAAGTTATTCACCAATTTGAAATTTCTTGCAGCTTTTCCTGACGGTTTTAATCAAAATCAAATTGCCTCTTTGCTTCCGATAAAATCACGATTTAATCTTTTTTGCTTGCTTAATGTGTTTTTGCTAAAAAGATTATCAGATGGCAAAAATGAAGGAAAAATAAATCTAGCTGCTTTTGAGGATGTGAAAGTAGGTCAAAACAAGGCTTTACAATTAATTGATTATGTGGGTGACTTTATTAGAGATATTCGAACTCAGTCAGATACTAAGGTATCAGTATGGAATAATTATTATAATGAGGATGTTTCCAATCTATACCATTTAAACAAGTATGCTGCTATCACAGAGATCATGGAGAATATAGGACCTATAAATCGCGCTATTGATTTAGGTGCTAACACTGGCGAGTATTCGAAATTACTTTGTAAATATGCTGATGCAGTTTTATCCATTGAGTTTGATGATACCTGTTGTGATGAAATATTAAAGACGATTCAAATCGAGCAAATTAATAATTGGCAAGTTGCTAATGTTGATTTAGTAAATCCAACTGGAGGTGTAGGATGGATGAGTAGAGAGCGCTTAACTATTATGTCAAGGATGAAGGGGGATCTTGTATGTGCATTGGCTATCATACACCATTTCTTTTTTACAAATCGAAAGGGCTTCCAAGATATTGTCGATCTATTTATTGTAATAGCCAGTGATCATTTGATTGTAGAATTCGTAGACCTCAACGATGAAAAAGTGATGCTGATTAATAATTTTGAAGGGGTTGTTAATTATTCTAAAGAAGAATTTATTAATTTAATGAATGGGTCCTTTAAATTATTAAACAGTATTGAGGTGTCAGAAACTCGGACATTATTATTATTCAAACGTACGATAGCCGCTATAGATTAATGTCAAAAGTACAAAATATCATACCAAGAAACACGTCAGTGAGGAGTATGTTGGCAAGAAATAAATATTTCTTTATTTTAATAGCGACCAATCTGCTTTTCTTTTTTTCAGAGTTGATGCTTTCTTATAAGTCAAACAGTGTTTACTTTTTTGAAAATTCTTTCAGAATTACGCTTTTATGCTTTTATGTTTTTTTTAGTCTGATTACATATTTTTCATTTAAATATGATAAAATAAGACATTACTTGTTTTTTTCAATCTTTTTTTTTCTTCCAATTCTGTTAGATTTAAAAGCTTTGATACAGGCCAAGATGCTTTTGGCATTTGTTTTTCCTAATTTGTTTCAAATAAATCTTTTAATAACCATATTCTTATCATCATTGATGGCCATTTTCGCTTTTATTAGCTATAAAGGGGTACACTATAAATACCTTATCTCGTTTTTATTTTTCTGGAATCTGTCTTATTTTGGTACTTCAATAATCCAGCCTCATAAAAAATATCAAAAACAATTGAAAGTGAAAACGACTTCGTCTGTAGTAAATAGAAATATATATATTCTTCTTTTTGATGAGTATCCAAATATGAACATTCTTGATAAGTATGAGAAATTTTCTAATCAACATATTAAAAGGATTCTGGCCGCAAACAAATATACTGAGGAGCCACATACATTTTCAAACTATACTATTACCGAAGCCTCCACAACATCTATTCTAACTGGTCAACTACTAAAGTCTTCAGCCGCAAGCCAAGCTATTAATGCTGTTACAAATAATGTCTTTTCGGCCTCATCAGCATATTCATTTTATCATTTCTCTATTTTTGACGATCTTCATCGCCATAATTCCCTAGTTTCTAATGTTTTTTTTAGAAACATAAATAACATTTCAATACAATATGTTATTCCATATATTCTTTCAATCTTCAAGGAAAGGGGAATTGACACTTTTTACAACTATGGTGCCTATAACAAAGACGCAATAGAATATGTAGAGACTATTTCTAAAAAAAAGGATAAACATGTAATGTATGTGCATTTCTTTACCCCGCATTCTTATCGCCAAGTGGAAGCGGAGTCAATTCAAGAAAGAATCTACAATGCTAATTCTTTTATGCATACCTCAATAAATTTGATCTCAAAAAATGACTCGTTGGCATCTGTTATTATACTTTCAGATCATGGGCTACGGAGGTCATACATACCAAAGAGGGATCATAACAAGAATCTATTGTTTTACAAAAATATTACTTTAGACACCGCTGCCATAAGAAATAAAGGTATTGTGGCAATATTCAAGAATTTTAGCAATTAGAATTTATTTTGGCTAAAATAGTTAGTATAATTACTATTTTAATCTTTTGTGGACGTACAAACCATGGCAGACAAGGAAGCACTGGTGAATCGACGGGTGGATGACAATACTTTTTAGGTACATATTTTCAAACTTTCCAAAGGAGCAATCCTAATGGATTAATTATGGATGGGTTCTTCCCTTTTTTGGAATCAGCGTTTATGCATTTTGTTCCAATTGGACTACAAAAAGCAGACTGATGTTGCAATTTATTAACCATCATTTTATTCTCATATACATCCAAAGAATTTTTTACTCAAAAAGCTATTGGCTGGTCCTTTCGGCAATAGGCTAGAATAGACCCCGAATGGGTTTTAAATTTCGTCAAAAATCATTCATTTATGCCGATTAAAAATATAAAGCATTGAAGCATTTGTAAGCGCTTGGTTTTTATTGATTCATCGAAGAATTTTATTTTTTCAAAACAGCTAGTTCATGAGCGGTATCGTAATAGCCCCTTAAATTTGACCAGTCAAAAGTGTCAGCAATACTCTCTACCCGGTTTCTTTGTAGGATGCGATCTCGTTGGGATTGCTGTGCAAATTTAAATAATAAGGTCGCCAAATGTTCAGCGGATTCTTGGTAGGTCTGTGCTTTTCTATTGACCACACTGACGCCCCATTGTTCATAATCGCGCATTATTTGCATCATGTAATCTCCAAAACCAGATAAATCCGAAGTGATCGTAGGAACACCTCTGGCCATACATTCTAAAGGTGTATAGCCCCAAGGTTCATAATAGCTTGGGAAAACACCTAGGTGGCAGCCGCGAACAAATTGGCCATATTCCAGCCCAAACAAAGGATTTGTGGAGACAATAAAGTCAGGATGATAGACAATTTTTACTTTGTCATCCGGGTTATTCGTCAGGCCAGTCCTTTCCAAATTACGAATGATGTCATCTTCATTTTTCAATAAATGAGTGACCACTTTAGGCTTTGAATTTGTTTTCCAGGTTTGAACGGTCCTACGTAAACGCATTCTCCAGTATTCGTCGACAAAGCCATTTAAATCAGGGATTTGTAAGTCTTTTGAAGCGGCCGAGGCTTGAAATAATTTCTCACCTACCGACTTTTCTATGGCCAAACAGTTCTCTCGAATTTCGTCCAACACGGCTCTTGAATGTAAAACTTCTGGGTCAATGCTGTGATAAGGCTGTTTGGTGATGAAAAACATAACTACCGTTTTTTTAGAACCGGCATCTTTCAATTTCTGATTTAATATTTTTAAGGCATCCAAGGTCAAGTCGTATCCTTTGTTGGTATATTCAAATCGACCAGACGTAAAGAAGTATAGTGTTTGCTCCAAGTCAAAGGGTTGATTTTGGAAAAAATGACCCATGACAAAATCTGAAATACTTTCTTTGTATTTAGAATGCAGGTTTTGATGCTCATGAAGCGCAGCAAATCGCTGGATATTGAGGCCATTAGGTAAAATCAATTCTGGAATTCGCCCTAAAAAATATTGGCATTCTTTGGCAGTAATATCGGAGACCGTTGTCAGTACATTGGCTTTTTGGGCAGCCGCTCTTTCAAAGCTCACTTGGGCTTCAATTCCATAATGTCTAGCTTCTTTTAACCAATCAAACTGATCGATTACCTCATAAAAATTTGTCACATTTCCTGCTAAATAACGGCCAAGCATCGTGGCATGGGTCGTAAAAACAGTGGATATTTTAACTTTATCTTTTCGTAAATCAGGCAAGCAAGTTGAGGCCATCCATTCGTGAAAATGAACAATGATCTCTTTTTTTGATTTATTTTCGAGGGCTAATTCCGTCAGAAATAAGCGGACTATTTCGCCAAAAGCAATCGTTTGATTGACTAATTCCTCAACACCTAGGGTGGATATTTTATGATTTTCCCAAATTTTCCCTTTGATGGCATCGATTTGATCATAAACGGAAGCGATATCAAATAAAATGATTTTGGGCTTTCCTGTGATGAGCCAATTGCCATAATACACCTTGAGTCCTTGAGCTCTCAGATTGCGTATGGCATTGTTTAAAAGAGAGTCTTCATCAGATAGCTCGAGGGGTTCAAATTCGGCGGCGGCTGTTTGGGGAAAATAGGGTCCTAACAAAATATAATCGTCGCCCCATTTTTCCACCATGGAGGGAACTTTTGTCCGAATCACGGTGTAGATTCCACCTACTTGATTGCATGTTTCCCAGGCAACTTCATACAGACATTTCTTTTTAGAAATCAATTTTTTAACGGCTTTTTCCACGTAAATCTTTTAAATTTTTAGGACATATAAGAGGCACTTTCTATGACTTGAGTGATACCATTTTTTGTAATGGTGAAATTAAATCCTTTTTGAATAGAATAAGCACCATACTCCCCTTTTTTATTTAGGGCTAGATAACCTACTTGGAATTCTTGGTATTTATATCGTTTTACAATACGCATAATAGCTTCTTCGCAAGCTTGCTGGGGCGACTTTCCTTGCCTCATAAATTCAACAATTAAAAAGGAACCTAAGGTCTTCATCACAAATTCACCCAATCCTGTGGCGCAGGCACCACCCACTTCATCATCGCAAAAAACCGCTCCGCCGATGATCGGGGAGTCGCCCACTCTCCCGTGCATTTTAAAAGCTAATCCACTGGTGGAGCAGGCACCTGCTATTTCTCCAGCTTTCCCTAAGGCTAATA
>CAMDRO010000020.1 GCA_945906795.1 Spirosoma fluviale | reverse complement strand
TCTAATTTAATTTCGGGAGTTTGGGTGGGTGGTGACGATCGATCCATCCATTTTCGGACGAGTGCTTTAGGGGAAGGGGCTAAAACAGCCTTGCCTATTTACAAAAGGTTTATGATTCGAGTCGTGAAGGATCCGGCTTTGGCCATGTATAAACCAATTCCATTTGATAAATTAGATCGACGAGTTGTTAAAAAGGATTTTGATTGCCAAGGGTCCTACAGTACTTTACCTGATTCACTTCAAGTAACGGACGCAGAATTAGATTCCTTGAATGCACTGATGGAAGAATCAGTTGGCGATGGGGCGAAAGTAGATTCCATTCCCAAAGGACCACAATAGAATGGAAGCAATCGAAATTATACAATATTTCAAATCTCTTCAAGATCAAATATGTGAAGGCATTGCAAAAGCAGATGGCCAAGGCATATTTAAGGAAGATGTCTGGACGCGAAGTGAAGGGGGCGGTGGTCAGTCCAGAGTCATTCAACACGGAAAAATTCTAGAAAAGGCGGGAGTCAATTTTTCAGCGGTCCATGGACCCTTGCATCCCAAAATGGTGACAAGCTTGGATATTAAAGAGGAAGTTGATTTTTTGGCCACAGGAGTTTCCATTGTCATGCATCCTTTTAACCCTTGGGTGCCTATTATACACATGAATGTTCGTTATTTTGAATTGAGTAATGGTCAAAATTGGTTTGGCGGGGGCATCGATTTAACACCTCATATTATTATTCCTGAACAGGCGAAATGGTTTCACCAACAATTGAAATCAGCTTGTGATTTGTTTGACCTTATGTATTATCCGACGTATAAAAAATGGGCGGATGATTATTTTTACAGTCCTCACCGAGAGGAAACGAGGGGCATAGGTGGTATATTTTTCGATTATTTGAAGTCAAATACGGCGGTAGAAAAAGAAAACATTTTTGATTTTGTAAAAAAAATAGGAAATTCTTTTGTTCCGATTTACAGTCATTTAATGGATTTGAATGCGGATAAACCTTTTGGCCAACAAGAAAAAGACTTTCAATTATTACGTAGAGGACGTTATGTGGAATTTAATTTAGTCCATGACCGAGGAACTAAATTTGGCCTAGAAACGAATGGTCGAACCGAATCTATTTTAATGAGCATGCCTCCTATGGCTTCCTGGGAATATATGCATGACTCATCTCAATTCCCTGCGGGACAAAAAACAATTGATCTTTTGAAAAAGGGTGTGGATTGGTTGGCTTAGAAAAAATAAAAAAGCGTATTAAGTTTTCACATAATACGCTTTGGAAATATTTTAAAGCTATATTTTTTATGCCTCCCAAACAACACTAATTCCCTTAGGTGTCATCAACAAAATACGGGTAGGTGAGGGCAATAGGACTAAACGAGTGGCGGCCTCAGGATCTTCAATCCACTCAACTTCGACTCCCTCTTTTTTCCCAATCTCAATTTCCCCATCAGCCGTTTCTACAAATTTCTTAGCTAAATAGGCCGTTGGCAACAACACATCTGATTCGGGACAATGTTTAATATGAACCTTATCTAAAATTTCTTCTAATTGATCCCCATATTTTTCGTTGAAATCATCTTCTAAATCATGTAAAACTTCTTCTACATCATCATAGGTGTCATCCGAATAGCTTAATTTGCTTAATTCTAATCGCTTTTGTAAAATGGCAATCATCGCCTCGTCAATAGTATTCATTCCTTTTAATTAATTTTTTTTTACAAAGATAAGTTTTGAAATGGATTTTCCCTCGGGAATTTTGAGTCAAAGTAAATATTTCCCTGCCGAGTATTCAGTCCACTGGCTAAGTTGTTGGCATACAGCAATCCAGTTCCTAATCCTTGCGGGATCAAGTCGGTAAACTGCCCTGTAAATTGGGCAATGGCCTGCAATCCCACGTTCGACTCTAATGCGGAGGTAATCCACCAACCTATTTTCTTTTCATTGGCCAAATTGATCCATTGCATGGTTGCCCCAAACCCACCTAAAAAACTAGGTTTTAAAATAATGTAAGCCGGCCTAATCGATTCTAATACCTCTTCGGAATCTTGAACTCCAATCAATTCCTCATCTAAGGCAATTGGGATTGCTGACTGCTTACATAAATGGGCCATTTCATTCCATTGCCCCGCTTTAATCGGTTGTTCTATGGAATGGATTCCAAATTTTGATAATTTTTCTAGCTTATATGCCGCTTCAGGTACGCTAAACGCTCCATTAGCATCTAATCGGATCGTCAACGCTTTCTCAGAATGCGAATCTCTGATCGATCGAATCAGGTCTATTTCAGACTCAAAATCAATGGCACCTATTTTCAATTTCAAACAAGTTAAGCCTTCAGCTAATTTTGCTTCAATTTGTTTTTGCATGTATTCCTTCGAACCCATCCATATAAGTCCATTAATCGGTACAGGTGCTTGTCGGTCCGTAAAATCACTTGGAAAATAAATACCATCCCGTTGATTTAAATAATCAATGATGGCCATTTCTGCCGCAAATCGAAAGGAGGGTTGGTCATATGGAATAGCAGAAATCCATGATGCTACTTCTGAATTGTTCCTAGGTAATTCTTTAGGTAAACGATTAATAGCCTTTTGGAAATCATCCAAGGCATCTTCTTTATATTCGGGGCTAAGTCCAAACAAAGGCCCCGCTTCCCCTAAACCAACAAATCCAGTATGGGAAGGATTTGATATTTGCAAAAAATAGCTATTTTTTTGAGTTAATATTCCCCGCGAGGTTCCCGCTTCTACGTGAAAATGCAAGGTTCTTTTTTTTACTTGAAATACGGAATTGGACATGCATGCAATTTATTATTTTCTTTTGAGTTTTGCTGCCTGATCATTTATTTTTAGCTTTAACTTGTTATGATGAGAACTATTTTAACCTTTATTCCTGCTTTGCTTTTTAAGGCAATAAGTTTCTTTCGGAATTTATTGTTTGATTGCCAAGTGCTTAGCTCTCAAAAATTTTCTTCCCCCTTCATTTTAGTGATTGGTAACTTGTCCGTTGGCGGTACTGGCAAAAGCCCTTTAGTAACCTATATAATCCAACATTGGCCTTGGAAATCTGAAGTGGGTGTGCTGAGTCGGGGATATGGACGCAAAACCAAAGGTTTTCATTGGGTGGAGCCATTGTCAACAGCCAAACAAATAGGGGATGAGCCATTAGCCTATAAAAAATTATTCCCTAATGTGCCCGTGGCTGTATGTGAAAAAAGACCCCAAGGCGTGCATAAAATGGTGGAAGATTTTCCTTTTCTAGATACAGTCATTTTAGATGACGCTTTTCAGCATCGTCGGATTACCGGAAATTTAAATATCGTTTGTACAACTTTTAAAAAACCCTTTTTTGAAGATCAAATGATGCCTATGGGCCGCTTGAGAGAATCCATTTCGGGTATCCATCGAGCAGATGCTTTATTTGTCAACCGTTGTCCTCAGGACTTTAATGAATCTGAATTTACCCGAAAAGCTAGAAAATATGTTCCAGATTCAATACCTATTTTTTTTACGCAAATCCAATATGGTCAGATCGTTGGTCACCCTGCTAAAAAAATCAAATGGCATTTGCTAGCTGGCATTGCTGATCCGACACCCTTTTCTGAATATGTGTCTAGTCAATTTAAAGTATTATCAGAACGTATTTTTCCGGATCATCATGCGTTTTCTAACAATGAGATTATTGAACTAAATCTAATGGCACAAAAATTACCAGATGATGAAGGGATATTAACTACTCATAAAGATTACATGCGCTTCATAGATTTATTTTCAAGCTTCCCTGACTTGAAACAAAAATTACATTACTTGCCCATCGAAATGTCTTTTGTAAACCAAGAGAAAGAGTTTTGGGCTTGGTTGGCCAATAAAATGAAAAGGTAATTCCCATAAAAATATTTACCTTTGACCCGTGAAAATAAGGAGTATACTTATATTTTTTATGTTGGTTTTGCCCATTGCGTTGGCTCTAGGGCAAACTCCTATGAGGCCACAATCATCCGGACAAGGATCAATGGATCCTTCCCAACCTAATCCTAACGGTGGTTTTCCTGATCCTAAGTTGACTAAAACTCCCACTCAATCCTCCAAAAGTGGCCGAGCAGCTTTGGATGACTCTACCAAACAGATTTATGGCCCAAGTACCACTCACTTTTTTTTAGAAAGTGATATACTGAATGCTAAACTAATTGATCGAAATATCGACACGTCTCTGTACTTGTTCCAACGCTATCTATTTCAAGAAAAATCTGCTTATTTAACAGCCAACTTAGGAAATGATGGGACAGCGGTGCGGGATATTTTCGTAAAATCCCCCCGTGCATTAGGAACTCAGCTAGGCTACAATGCCTATATACCCTATGCTTTTGATACGGATGAAGTTAAATATTATAATACGAAATCCCCTTTTTCTGATATCGATTATAACTTGGGCGGCGGTGGTCAAACCCGTCTAAACTTCTCATTTGCTCGAAACATTGACTCTCTTTGGAATGTGGGCTTAGAATTACAGCGTGTCGTCGCAGATAAAGTATTAACCGATGCAGCTTTTAAAAAAGGGGATCAAATTTTATTAGGCCAATGGGGCGTTTTATTGCATTCTAATTTTCATTCACGTAATAATAAATACCGCATTCTAGGACATTTTAATTATTTCGATCAAGGAATAAATGACCAAGGTGGAGTGAAATTAACGACGGGACAAACACCCATCGCCGCCTTGAATTACCTCGATAATAACGCAATTTTAACGAATTCCACGAGTCAATCCAATGATCAGTTTTTAAAGGTTCACTTATACCATGAATTCATTGGATTCAAGGGCTTACAATTTTTCCAACGATTTGATTTAGAGACCCGAAAAGTGAAGTATAGAGACATGGATTTTGCTATGTCACTGGCAGATCGTTTCTATCCTAAAACGTACATTAATTACATTCAGGCACCTTCTGTCCCTGATTCGATGTACAACGAAAATCAATGGAGTTCATATAGTCATCAAACAGGCATTAAAGGTGTATTTAGGAAATTCATTTATCGAGCTCATCTCAAGCAACGTTATTGGTCTGTATATAATCCCATGAACGAAGCTAAACTAGATCGTTTTGAAAATTATCTAGGTCTTTGGTTACAACAATCTTTTTCAGACCAAATAGATTTTACGGCAGATGGTGAATATTTGTTGGGCTCCGACTATAAATTAGCGGCCCAATTTACATCGCCTTGGTTTTATGCGAAGTTCCAACGTACGTCTACAAGCCCAAGCATCGCGCAGAATTGGGTGCATAATATTTCATATCGCTGGAAAAATGATTTTGCCAATATTCAATTTGACGTATTAGAAGGAGGATTAACCTATCGATCGAAACAGTTTTATGTCAAACCTTATGTAACGATTCAGCGTATAGGCAATTGGGCCTATTTTGATTCACTGGCCAACGTAAAACAAACGAAAGAAGCTATTGGAGTATTTAGGACCAGTGTAGATGTAGGTGGAAATTTTGGGAAGTTTGAGTGGGGAACTCGGTTCTATGCTAATACGAGTACTGGTCCTGATATGATAAGAATGCCCAGTTTTGTTGCGAATGCCAACTTAGCCCTGAATGTTCAATATAAGAAATTACTTTATCTGCAGTTTGGTATCGATTTGCAACATCAATCGGCCTATTATGCAGATGCTTATATGCCAGTATTCCAACAATATCACCTTCAAGATAAATTCATGCTTCCTGCCTACGTCCAAGCAGATGCCTATGTCAATCTTCGAATTAATCGTGTTCGATTGTTTTTCAAAATATCCAATGTCACACAAGGACTTTTAACCACTAACTATTACGCTGCCTATTTGCATCCAGCGATGGGTCGTGTTTTTGGTTATGGAGTTAAATGGCTTTTGTTTGATTAAATATTGCTCCTTCTTGTACAGAAACAGGGAATATTTAATAAGTTTGTGCTTTACATAAACCTGTTTCAATATGTCTCAAATTACACGCCGAGCTTGGGTAAAAGGGATGGCCTTGGCTACCTTAGGAACCGTTGCTTTTTATGATGCAAAATCCTTATCCGCTTCGAATTTTAATTTTTCAATTGCCGAAGATCAAACCTTAGAATTAATCATGGGAGCCATTATTCCCGAATCTTCCATTCCAGGTGCCATTAGTTTAGGAGTGCCCAATTTTGTGAAAACGATGATGAAAGATTGTTATGAGGCAAAAGCCCAACAAAGTTTCAAAAATGTCATGGGTGAAATTCCAAAACTATTTCAAAACGAAAATAAAAAGGAAATGTCGACGGCAACTGAATCGGAAAAGGAGCAATTTATTTTTCAATTAGAAAAGGGAAAACATGGGGTTGAAGCACAGAAAACATTAGCTACCCTAAAAGGCCTAACGATTCAGGGATATATGTCCACCGAATACATTATGGTCAATCATTTAAATTATCAAATGGCACCCGGATTTTTCAACGGATGTGCCCCAATAAAGAAATAAGTCATGTATATTTTAAATAACGCGGAGAAACGTACTTACGGAGCGATTGTCATTGGTTCGGGAATTGCCGGCGGCTGGGCCGCTAAAGAATTTTGTGATAAAGGAGTTAAGACTTTGGTCCTAGAGAGAGGAAGAAAAGTAACTCATAATGAGGATTATCCAAGTACTTTAATGAGCCCATGGGAATTTCCACACCGAGGACGGTTAACCAAAGAGGAGATTGACGAAAACCCTATTGCCAGTAAATGCTACGTATATAGAGAAGATTCGAAACACTTTATTGTCAAAGACAAAGAGCATCCTTATGAACAGGATAAGCCTTTTGATTGGATACGTGGCTATCAGGTCGGGGGTAAATCTTTGCTTTGGGCTAGACAAACTCAGCGCTGGTCACAATATGATTTTGATGGACCGGCTCGAGATGGATTTGCCACACCTTGGCCCATCAATTACAAGGATATGGATCCATGGTATTCATATGTTGAATATTTTGCTGGTATTTCTGGAAACAAGGATGGCTTAGATGCTTTGCCTGATGGCGATTTCTTGCCGGCTTTTGAATTGACTTGTGTCGAAAAGCATTTTCAATCTGAATTAAAAAAGCATTACACTGACCGACATGTTATTTCTGCTCGTTGTGCCCATATTTCAGAGCCACGCGAAATACATCTCCAACAAGGTAGAGGACGCTGTTTGAGCCGTAATTTATGTCAAAGAGGTTGTCCTTATGGGGGTTATTTTAGTTCAAACGCATCAACTTTACCCTGGGCAGCTAAAACGGGTAATTTGACATTGCGTCCAGATTCTATTGTGGAATCGGTTATTTATGATGATAAGAAGAAGAAGGCTGTGGGGGTTCGGGTGATTGACGCGCATACCAACGAAATGGTGGAGTATTACGCGAAAGTAATTTTTGTTACGGCAGCGGCATTAAATACCAATGCCATTTTATTGAACTCAAAATCAGATCGCTTCCCAAATGGTTTAGGCAACGATAGTGGAGTATTAGGTAAGTTTGTGGCGTTTCATAATTATAGGGCATCGATATCGGCTGAATATGATGGTTACTTTGACTTTAAGACGGAAGGTAGTAGACCGACTTCAGGGTACATCCCTCGTTTCCGCAACTTATATAAACAAGAAACGAATTTCTTACGTGGATATGCGGCTGGAATGAGCGCAAGACGTGCAAGTACATCAGATAGGGATTCCGTAGGTGAGAGTTTAAAGAATTCTTTATTAAATCCCAAATGGACAAATTGGTCAGCAGGTTCACACATGATGGGAGAAACGATTCCAAAGGAGACCAATAAAATCACGTTAGATCCCGTAAAAAAAGATGCACATGGTTTGCCGATCATGCACATGGATGTATCTTATGATGATAATGATGATAAAATGGTGAAAGATTTTATTGAGCAATTTACGGAGATGTATACTAAAGCGGGTTTTAAGAATATTCGCTCTCGTGATTCCAAACAAGCTCCTGGTTTAGATATTCATGAAATGGGCGGTTGCCGCATGGGAAGTGACCCTAAAACTTCTATGCTTAATAAATGGAATCAAATACATGCTGTTAAAAATGTCTTTGTAAGCGATGGAGCCAGTATGACTTCTACATCTACTCAAAACCCTTCTTTAACATATATGGCATTAACTGCTCGGGCTGTAGATTATGCAGTCAAAGAAATGAAAAAGGGCAATTTATAATGCATACATTTTTAGGTAAAACAGCAGCACATATTTTTGGGGAGCATCCCATCGAAGAATTAAAAGATATTGCTATTGTTATGCCCTCACAGCGAGGGGTACTTTACTTAAAAAAAGAGTTAGCTATTTTAGGAGATAGGCCTTTTCTATCTCCTTCTTTTTTCACCATTGAGGAGTTTGCTCTCCAAATGACGGATTCTACGCTAATAGATCCTATTCAGTTGTTGTTGGAGGCTTTTGCTTGTTTCAAGCAGGTGGATGTTCAAGTTGATTTTGATCGTTTTATTTCTTGGGGCCAACTAATGTTAAAAGATTTTGAAACATTAGATATGTATTTGGTCGATCCCACCCAAATTTTTTCTTTTTTATCTGAAGTGAAATCCATCGAGCGATGGGGCAAAGAATATGGTGAGGAAAATCCAGAGAAATTTATCACCCCGCATACCAAATCCTATTTTAAATTATTTGATCATTTACTGGAGGTGTATATTCGTTTGCACGCCAGCTTAGATGATCAAGGTTTCGTTTATCGGGGGATGGCTTACCGAAAATTAGCCGATTATTTGTCCGATGGGAAAGCCTTACCCAAGACCTTTAAAAAAATATATTTTGTGGGTTTCAATGCACTTTCTAAAGGAGAGGAGGAGATCATTCGTTTGTTGATTAAAAATGGAATGGCTCAGACACTTTGGGATGCGGATGCTTATTATGTGGATAATGCGTATCATCGAGCAGGTACTTGGTTAAAAAAATATTCAGATAGCTCCTCAAATGAATTTTTATCCAGAGGGCCATTCCTATGGAAAACTTCGGATTTATTAGATAAGCCCAAGCGGCTAGAAATTTTAGGCTTGGCAAATCCAAGTGCTCAGGTGTTTGTCGCCATGGATATCATCCGCAAGTGGCAACAAGAATATGGTGCAGAAGAACAGGTGGCTCTTGTATTAGCCGATGAATCGTTGTTAGACCAAGTGATGTTATATGTGGGAGAGTTTAAGGATCGCTTAAACATTACTATGGGTTATTCCTTGAAAAAGACGCAAGTGTTTTCCTTGATTAATTTGTGGTGGGATTTACAAAAGCAGTCGGTCCAAGGAAAATTTTCCGTTTCTTCATTCAAATCAGTTTGCTCACATGGATTAATTGATTTGTATATTCAGCACAAAAGCCAATTGGCCAAACGAGATTTCAAAAGGGATTTAAACACCTTGTACACAAAAACAGATTTGTACATTCCTTCCGATACCATTTTATCCTTAGCCTCAGATCTGCCTATTTTAAAAGATTTGTTTGCTCCTGGCTTACATTCATTTGTGGCTATTTTGAAACGGCAAGAAAATTTATTGGACTTGATTTTAAAGAGTATACCTGACCAAGCGTGGGATGAAGAAGCGGAGGCGGTAAAACAAGCCTTAGCGGTTATTGAGTCATTGTTAAAATCTTTTGAAGCGGATGATTTTGTATCGATCGCTAGTGGAAAAATAGTATTGACCCAATTGCTTTCCCAACAAAAATTAACTTTTGTGGGATCAGAGAATCGGAGCCTACATGTCATGGGATTATTGGAGACTCGGACGTTGGATTTTGACCGGGTGATTATTTTGTCTATGAACGAGGGAAGTTTGCCTGGGACGAGAAAGCGTGAAAGTTTAATTCCTTTAGACATAGCCAATATGGCCCATTTCTCTTTGCCTACGTTTACTCAGGCAGATGCGGTGGCATCGTACCATTTTTATAGGCTTTTACAAAGGCCCCGAGAGGTGGTTTTATGTTATGTGCAATCATCAGATAAATCGGGGGTCAAGGAGATGAGTCGGTTTATTAAACAAATCAAGCACGATTGGAAACAAAAAAATCCATTGATTGAGATTTATGAACCTTGGATCGAGTTTTCTACTCATGAGGCTGATTTTGAGCGAAATGATGGGTCTGTGGAAAAATCACCTTTGATTCTAGATAAAATCAAACACAAATTGGCAAACTCGGGGCTGTCTACCTCAGCCATCACCATGTTTTCTACGTGTAGTTTAAAATATTTTTATGCTCAAATCTTGGGCATGCGCAAGGAAAAGCAATTAGAAGATGAATTAGGTGCTGATGTATTTGGAACTTGGGTGCATAAAGTTTTAGAATTGGTCGATAAAAAGGTTTTAGAAAATTATGAGGGCGTGTATGATCGCATCAATTTATCTGAGGTAGTTTTGGATTTAGATCAGTACCTAGTTGAAGCAATGACGTTAATTCAAGAAAAAGAAGGGGTCTTTGAAGTGGAGAAGGGATTTAATTTTGTGCTCAAAGAAGTGGCTAAAACGCTATTAGAGAACTATTATTCAAAATCTAATTTTTCGAAAAACACCAAATTAATCGCTTTAGAATCTAAATTAACCACAAATCTGAAGGTTCGTTGGGGCCAAGAAATCCTAGATGTTAAATTAACGGGTCGAATCGATCGATTGGATGTATTGAACGATCGAGAAATTCGAATCATTGATTACAAAACAGGTAAAGTGGATAGGTCGGAGCTGAAATCAGGAGAATTGGGGCTAAGAAATTCGATTTTATTAGGCGAATTAAAACCAAAAATACTTCAGCTCTGGGTATATAAATATTTGTTGGCCTCCGAGCTATCGCATGTTTCTCCTGATTATGAAAAAACTTTTGCGGGTTTGAGCCTTCAAACACATTCGGTAAAACCAGGAATCATTTCCTTTAGAAATTTAAAGGAAGGGGTTATGGGAGACGATGAGCATGATTTATGGTTTGAGTCAGGACCTGTTTGGGATAGTTTTCTGTTAGATTCACAGGCGGTAATAGAGGGGTGGGTTCAAAAGATTTTAGATGTAAATATGAAATTTGAAAAGACGAAAGAAGTTTCCGATTGTCAGTATTGCGATTTTAAGGTGATTTGCCAGCGGGAATTGTAAGATTGTTCCTATATAAAACGCATAAAAAGAATTAATTTTGCATCACAATAAATTATATCAAAATGACATTTCAAGAAATCAACGACAAAATTGTTTTATTAGCTGCTCAAAAAGGAGGCCAAGGGGTTTCTTTTAAATTTGCATTTCCTACAGGTATCATCGTTGTTACCGGGGATGGCCAAGTGACAAATGAAAATCTAGATACTGATTGTACGATTGCCACCTCTGAAGATACGTTTACTTCTATCTTAAATGGTGAATTAAATTCCATGATGGCAGTTATGACAGGAAAAGTAAAAATATCTGGCGACATGACTGTCGCCATGAAATTGACGAATTTGATCTAATTAATGGACTTTAAGGATACCATCGTTGCATTAGCGACACCCGCAGGGGTAGGAGCCATCGGGGTCATTCGGCTTTCAGGAGATCGAGCGATCGAGATTGTGAACGGAGTATTTCAACCCAAGGATCTATCTATTCAGAATACTCATACCCTTCATTATGGTCGGATTGAGTCAGCCGGTCGCGTATATGACGAGGTAGTCATTAGTTTATATATGGCCCCTAAATCGTATACGAAGGAAAATGTCGTTGAGATTTCATGCCATGGTTCTCCTTTTATTCAAGAAAGTATACTCCAATTATTGACCGAAAGAGGAGCTCGATTTGCGCGTCCAGGTGAGTTTACCCAACGCGCATTTTTAAATGGGGCCTTTGATTTAGCTCAGGCGGAGGCAGTAGCCGATGTGATTGCTGCAGATTCAGCGGCTGCACAATCGGCGGCATTGCATCAACTCAGAGGTGGATTTTCCAAAGAATTAGCGGCTTTACGTGAGGAATTAATTCATTTTGCTTCTTTGATCGAGTTAGAACTTGATTTTGGCGAAGAGGATGTGGAGTTTGCGGATCGAAAAGATTTGGAAGACTTGGTGATCCAATTGTTGGACCACGTTCGCCCGTTGGTGGAAAGTTTTCGCACAGGAAATTCCATTAAGAATGGCGTGGCGACTGTCATTGTAGGCAAACCTAACGCAGGCAAGTCAACCTTATTAAATGCCTTATTAAATGAGGAACGTGCCATTGTCTCTGAAATTGCAGGCACGACGCGTGACAGTTTAGAGGACGAATGGACCTTAGGAGGTATTAAATTCCGATTAGTTGACACAGCCGGTTTACGCGAAACAGCAGATGTGATTGAGGCATTGGGGGTGGAAAGAACACAAGCTTGGGTGAAGAAAGCCCAAGTAGTGATTTACATGGCAGACGCCATGACCGAATCGGTCGAAGGGTTAAAAGCTGGCATTCTGGCTTTGGGCGCTTTAGATATCCCGATCATTCAGGTGTTAAATAAGGTAGACCAAGTTTCTGACGTAGTTTTGGACGGTTTTAAAGAGGTTTTGCCCGATGTGATTTTGATGTCAGCAAAAAATCATGAAGGCCTAAAGGAATTAGAAAAGGCACTTTTAAACATAATGGGTCTAGATCAAGCTAATGCCAGTGGTACTTTGGTGACTAATATTCGGCATTTTCAACAATTACTACAAACCCAGGAAACGCTTAATGGCGTTTTAAATGCTTTGAAAATCGGTTTGACAGGCGATTTAATCGCTCAGGACCTTCGGCATGCCTTACATCATTTAGGTGAAATAACCGGCCAAATATCGAATGATGACCTGTTGAAAAATATTTTTGGTAAATTTTGTATCGGAAAGTAATCAGATAAATTCAAATTGTCGAAAACCCATTAGTCAATACGCATAAAAACTAAATTTAAATTTTTCTTTTACAGGTTTTAATTTGATCTTTATTTTTATTGTTAAGTTTACATATCAGCTATTGACCATTTTTCTATGAATCATATATACGCAGTAATTACCTATTTGTCTTTTCTATTAATTTATATGCCCTCATCTGAGGCACAAACGTTGACTACAGATGGGACCATGGTGGTCGAGGTGATATCAAAAACAGGAAGGATTTGGATGGATCGTAATTTAGGAGCATCTCAAGTGGCCACTAGTAGTACGAATGCCGCATCTTTTGGATATTTATATCAATGGGGTCGGCCATCAGATGGTCATCAATTTAGAAATTCTGCCAATAGCTCTAAGTTATCTAGTCAAGAAGTTCCTAAAACCGGTTTATTTATTTTAGCATTAAAAAATTCTAATGACTGGTACACCGGTCAAAGTGATCAATTGTGGCAAGGTTTGAATGGAAAAAATAACCCTTGCCCCAAAGGATTTAGACTACCCACTTCAGTAGAACTAGAAGCGGAAATTGCGACTTGGTCAAGTAAAAATGCGAAAGGAGCCTTTGCTTCCCCACTTAAACTGCCTTTGTCGGGTTACCGAACCAATGGTAACGGGTCGTTAACGGATGCTGGGCTGAGTGGCGATTATTGGACCAGCACAAAAGATGGCATTTATTCACGTGGACTCTATTTCGATGTCAGTAGTGCCGGAATGGACGCAGGGGGTCGCGCATGTGGTGTCTCTATTCGTTGCATCAAAGAGTAATTCCCTTATAGATTTTATCTGTTATCAATCAAAATTCGGAATTTTCATATATTCTCCATTTTTCAGCGCTGAAGCATGTGCGATAATTCCTGGGACTGTGTAGGCAAGGGCTTCAAATACATTAATTTTCGATGCGCGCTTTTGTACAATTGATTCAATGAATTCATGGGTAATGAATGAATGTGAGCCATCATGACCACTATCATGCCTTAATGCTTCAGGTAATAATGGGGTCTTCCACCATTTTTCTTGCACGTATTTTTCTATTCTATTTTCTTTTATTTGAAAACCAGCATCATCTTTTCCCATGGTTTCTACACTCCGAATGATGGTATGTTCATTGGATTCCGTAGGCGAGGAGATAAAACTCATTTTTTCACCACGCCACTCGGCACGCTCCGCATTTCTTAAAGCGCCTTTCCAATTCACTTCCACTCGGAATGGATGATTTTTAAGGGTTTGAAAAAAAGCTGTTTCATTCCAAAAAGGATTATTATAAGGATTGTTTTTTAAAAGAGGACTTTGATCTCCATAACCTAATGCACTCACACTGGTCAACCTCTCTCCTGTGACTGAAATTAAAAAGGAGGTGCAATGTGTAGGATAGAGCATAGGGGGCAATCCATGTCGCCAAGTAGGTTTTTTATCCTCAAACCATAAAGTTTCAAGACCTGGATGGTTGTATTCTGCCGCCGCACTAAAGATTTCTCCAAAACTATTTTCTTGATATAATTTTCTGACCGAAATTGTGTTTTGCCTGAAATAACTAGTTTCGGCCATCATGTAAATTAAACCCGATTTGACTACCGCTTCTTTAAGTTGAAAACATTCATCCAAATTTAAGGCGGCTGGCACGGCAGATAAAACATGTTTCCCTGCATTTAAAGCAGCTAATACATGTTTTACATGATCAGGAGCAGGGGTTGCGATGAATACGGCGTCTATTTTCGGGTCTTTAATTAATTTTTCTAATGAAGGATAACTTTTGGAACATTGATAGACTTTCATCAGATTTTCACGCCTATCTGTACGTAAATCACTGACAGCTTCCACGATGCAATTTGGATGCTCATGAAATTGAAAGCTTGCCCCAAATCTGCCGCCTATTATGCCCACACGCACTTTATTTTCTGCATGTGACGCTTTTAAGAAATTGAATTTTGGGACTAATGCCAACGAAGCCAATCCAAAGCCTGCTTTTTCTACAAATTTACGTCGTGATCGATTTTCAGTATGGATTTGTTTCATGATTTTTATGTATGAAGAAATGGAAAATTTCCAATGGATTAATCGTAAATAAACACAAATTATATCAAAAAAAAACCTCAACATGAGGCTTAATTTTTTATAAAATATCTAATAAATCTTTAAATTGAAATCCATCGGTGAGTCGATCTTTCCCTAGTTTATGATGCTCCGCCAATGCCCACAAAACAAACTCTTTTACAAAATAACGATCATTAACCGGGATGTTGGGTTGGTATTTTTTCACCAAATCCTCCAAGGGTTTAATGGAATCTATGGAGCTACGGTATTCAGCTTCTGTGCTTTCATCGTAAATAACAACGCCTCCCTCAGCGAAAATGGCTTCCATTAATGGGGAGTAGGGTGTATCCTCTATTTTTTTGGTCAACTTCTCAATCTTTGGAAACAAGCCGGGTAAAAATGTTTTAATCGCAGATCCAATTAATTGCTCAGCGACAAACGCTGCACCTTCCTGTTCGCCTTCATAGACCAGCTCAACTTTCCCGGTGATGGCAGGAATGATACCCATGAAATCAGATAATCGGACGCTGGTCGACGTTTCTTTAGCCAAAAGCGCTCTGCGTTCTGCGGTGCTAATTAAACTTTCTAGCATAGAAATACTCATCCTCGCGCTAACCCCACTTTTATTATCCACATACTCACTTTCTCTTGCCTCAAAACAAATTTGCTCTAATAAATCATAAGCCAATTCAGGCACATGGATCGTGCTAGTTTGTTTTGAATTTATCCTAGCTTCCTGTGACGAAATTTTACGGGCAATGGCAATGCTTTCTGGATAATGAGTCAAAATTTGAGAGCCAATACGATCTTTTAAAGGAGTAACAATGCTTCCTCTATTGGTATAATCCTCCGGATTTGCCGTAAAAATAAATTGCATATCTAATGGCAAACGCAATTTAAATCCGCGAATTTGAATATCTCCTTCTTGAAGAATATTAAATAAGGCTACTTGGATTCTCGCTTGAAGGTCAGGAATTTCATTGATAACAAAGATGCACCGATTGGCCCTCGGGATCATCCCAAAATGGATTACTCGATCATCTGCGTAGGAAAGTTTTAAATTAGCGGCTTTGATGGGATCCACATCGCCAATTAAATCTGCCACTGTGACATCAGGTGTAGCTAATTTTTCTGCAAACCTGTCGGAACGATGCAGCCAAGCGATGGGTGTTTGGTCGCCCATTTCTGAAATCAAATCTCTAGAAAAACGTGAAATAGGGGATAAAGGATCATCGTTAATTTCTGAACCGCCTACAAAGGGAATATATTCATCTAATAAATTGACCATTAACCGGGCTAAACGTGTTTTAGCTTGACCTCGCAAACCCAATAAGTTGATGTTATGTCGAGATAAAATGGCTCGTTCTAACTCAGGGATAACAGAATTTTCAAAACCATGAACGCCTTCAAAAACAGTCGTTCCCGCCTGCATGTGCTTGATTAAATTATCTCTTAATTCGTCTTTGATTGATTTACTGGAGTAACCAGAAGCTTTTAATTCACCTAAATTTTTGATCATTTTATTTTAGTCTTTTCTTTCTATTTGTTTCGTAATCCTGAAAAATCATTTCTCCTAATCCTTTTAATCCCGTGTAGAATGCTTTGCCTTGGTTTGCTTCCGTAAACTTGTCAACAAATTGTTGTAGATAGGAATCTCTGGCAATCATAAATGTCGTAATCGGAATATGTAATTTCCTTGCTTGTGCGGCTTGGGTATAACATTTTTCTGTTACGTAGGGATCTAGCCCATTGCTATTCATGTAATAGGTCCCATCTCTTTCTTTGACACAGCTTGGTTTACCATCCGTAATCATAAATATTTGCTTGTTGGTATTCTTTTTTCTCCGCAAAATATCCATGGCCAATTGCAATCCGGCTACGGTATTTGTATGGTAGGGCCCCACTTTTAAATAGGGGATATCTTTGATGGAAATACTCCAAGCATCATTTCCAAAAACTAAAATATCAATAGTGTCTTTTGGATAGCGAGTCGTTATGAGTTCCGCCAAAGCCATGGCCACTTTCTTCGCTGGTGTGATCCGATCTTCCCCATACAAAATCATTGAATGACTGATGTCAATCATTAATACCGTACTCATTTGGGATTTGTACGTTGAGTCCTCCACCACTAAATCTTCCTCAGTTAATTCAAAAGAACTAATTCCGTGATTAATTTGAGCATTTTTAAAACTCTCAGTCAGAGATATTTTTTCTAATCCATCGCCAAAATGATAGCTTCTGAATTCTCCCGTTAGTTCATCTCCTAGTCCTGCCGCTTTGGTTTTATGATTTCCCGAACCACTTTTATTTAAATTCCCGAATATATTTTCAAGGGCTTGTTGGCGTATCGCCCTTTCCGTCTTAGCCGTGATGCCTAAGCCAGAACCACCTTCGGCATCTATTTCTTCTCGGATATAGCCTTTGGCTTTTAAATCTTCGATAAAATCTTCGATGGTATAATTTTCATCGGTCAATTCGTATTCCTTATCTAACTCGCGCAGCCAATCAATGGCTTCATCAAAATCACCGGAGGTATGGGTGATTAATTCTTTAAATATGCCAAAAAGTTTTTCAAAAGGGGATGTGCCTTTTTCTTCATATTGTTTAAAATAAAAACCTTTTTTACCCGAATTGTTCATGTTGTTTTAAACCTTATTGTCGATATATTTGTTCAAAATTAGGCTAATTTTGATGTAAATGAGTGAAAAAATTATTTCAATTCGATTTTTAAGTTTCAAGGGCTTTTCAAACAAGCGTTTTGCTTTTGCCCAAATGGGAATTTCGCTAGTGAATCCTTGGAAGCATGAGGGTTTATTGTTTTCAAAACATTTGGGTGTGGGCGCTGGAAATGGTTTTTCTGTGTGGCCTAATTTTTCAATGTATGCTTTTTTGGGTGTGTTTGAATCCCAACAAGAGTCAGATGATTTTTTTGAAACGAATGTTCGTTGGTCTGCCTTTAAAAATCAATCCAACGAAATAATCGGCTGGGATGCTGTGGCCATCAAAGGTCATGGAACTTGGAATGCTAGCAATCCTTTTGAAATTGCAGCAGATCCAGGAAATGGACCTATTTTGGTATTAACCCGTGCGAGTATTGTTTGGTATAAAGCCCTATTATTTTGGTTTCATGTTTCTCATGCCAGCAAATACTTAGCCTCAAAAAGCGGTTTATTATTTGCCAAAGGGGTAGGGGAATTTCCTTTGTTGGAACAGGCCACCTTAAGCCTTTGGGAGTCAGAGGAAATCTTGGATAATTTTGCTTATAAAAGTAGAGAGCACGCGCCTATGATAAAAAAGACACGTGCCCTAAAATGGTATTCTGAAGAGATGTTTATCCGCATGCGCGTTTTAAAAACGATTAAAAACTAGATCGAATACCTTTTACCTATTTTTTGGACGGGGTAAACCCGTCCCCTACAATCACCTAATACCTAATACCTCTTACCTAAATTTACCTAATCGCCTCAATTCCTCTGGTTCTCGTCCGAATCCTTATCGCGTCTTGGACATCATAAACAAAGATTTTACCATCTCCTGTGTTGCCTTCCGAGGCATTATCTAAGATGACACTTAAACATTTTTCTAGGTTTTCATCACTAACTACACAAATGATCATTATTTTCGGCAATAAGATTAATGACTTTTCGGTACCCCGATAAATCTCTGAATAGCCTTGTTGCAAACCGGCTCCACGAACGGGAACAACGGTCATGCAAGGGATATTGGCATCGATCAAGCCCTTTTGAATAGCTTTTAATTTCGATGGTTTTACTATGGCTTCTACCTTTTTCATATCTAATTTTTTTAGCTATTATTCAAATGTTGTATAGGATTCTACTCCAAATTCTACCGCATCTATACCTGCAGATTCTTCTTTATGACTTAGTCTAATTCCCATAGTTGCTTTTAATATTTTAAAAATAGCAAAAGTAAGAACAAATGAAAATACACTGATTATTGCCACTCCTGTAAATTGGATCAATAATTGGCTCGTCTCACCCGTCACAAACAATCCATTTTTTTCTGAAAATAAACCGACGGCAATAGTTCCAAAGAAACCGTTTATTCCGTGGACAGCGATGGCTCCCACTGGATCATCTATTTTTAAGTTGTCTATGATGACGACGGCCATGTCAACTAACGTGCCAGCGACTAATCCGATGAGTAAAGCGCTGTTTGGGCTAACCACGTTACATCCTGCTGTTATGGCCACTAAACCGGCCAATACGCCATTAATGACCATCGTGATATCTACTTTTTTGTAGCGCAAAAAGGTATAACAAATGGTTGAAATTCCGCCGGCTGCTGAAGCTAAGAAAGTATTTGTAGCCACAGATCCTATCAATTCCCATTTTCCTACAGCCCCTAGGGTGGATCCAGGATTGAATCCGAACCAACCAAACCATAACATAAAAGCTCCTACGGCTGATAAAGTTAGATTATGGCCGGGAATCGCGTTGATACTCCCATCCTCATTGTATTTACCTAGTCGGGGCCCTAAAACAATCGCACCCGCTAAGGCTGCAAAACCGCCCATCGCATGCACAGCGGTAGAACCTGCAAAGTCGTTAAAACCTTGCACGGCTAACCATCCGTTCGGATTCCATACCCATTGGGCGGCCAATGGATACATCACAGCGCAAAATATCGTTACAAAAACAGCATAGGACCACATTTTCATGCGTTCAGCGACTCCGCCTGAAACAATGGAAATAGCAGCAATCGCAAAGCCCATTTGGATAAACCAAAATAGACTATTTGAAATGGTCAATCCTAATCCTAAATCTTCTTTTGAAATGCCGAAATCAAATGCCCAATATCCATTCGACTTTCCATAAGCAATTCCAAAACCGACTAAATAAAAGGCGACACCTCCAAATAAAATGTCAATCATTACTTTGGCAATGATGCTGACTGCGTTTTTTGAGCGGACAAATCCAGCTTCTAAAAGCGCAAATCCCCCTTCCATTTGGAAGATTAAAGCCGCGCAAATCGCGACCCAAACCGTGTCAATAGCGTGTGTAAGTTCTACTTGCTGAGCAGCAAGCGTGGCAGTTTCATTCATGATTTTGTTTCGTATATAATGCTTATTATGACAAAAATAAAAAAGGATTTGGATTTACATACATTTTCTGTCAACTTTAAGGAAACTAAACTATTAAATTATGAAAGCAAGTCGTCGCGATTTTATTCAATCATTGGGCCTAGGCTCAGCAAGCTTAAGTCTAGGGCAGTATAATAGGTATTCAAAGGATTCGAAATCTATTACTTTAGATGATCAACAATTATTTGTAGGAGATAATATCGCTGTAGCTAATACGCAGTATGGAAAAGTTCGTGGTTTTATTTTGCGAGGTATTCATACTTTTTTAGGGATTCCTTATGGAGCGGATACCTCTGGAAGCAATCGGTTTATGCCGCCTCAAAAACCTAATCCTTGGACTGAAACACGTCCTGCTGTTTGGTGGGGAAATACAGCTCCGCAAATCATGGATAATCGATATGCAAACCAATATGCTTCTTTTGTAGATCATTGGAATTATGATGATGTGTCTGAAGATTGTTTGCGTGTCAATGTGTGGACTCCAGCATTGGATCAGAAAAAAAGGCCTGTGATTTTATGGTTGCACGGGGGTGGCTATACGAATGGGAATGCCGTAGAGCAAGATGGATATCATGGTGAGAATCTTTCGAGGTTTGGTGATGTTGTTTTTTGTTCCATAAATCACCGCTTAGGCGCCTTAGGTTATAGTCAGCTTTCTGCTGCGGGTGGTCATCCTGCTTCAGGAAATGTGGGTAATTTAGATATGGTCGCTTCTTTGGAATGGATAAGAGATAATATTTCAAATTTTGGCGGCGATCCAGGTAATGTCACCATTATTGGGCAATCCGGTGGAGGTGCAAAAGTGACCACTTTGATGAATATGCCATCTGCCAAAGGATTGTTTCATAAAGCAGTGGCTTTGAGTGGTAGTTCATTGAGTGGAACAAATAAAGAGTTTGCGGAAAAAGTGGGTCTTAAAATTATGGAAGAGGCTGGTTTGAAACCAGGCGATATTAAAGGCTTACAAAAGTTGACTTGGAGAGAATACATCGATATTGCCAACAAAGCAGCCTCTAAAATGGGGGATGAAGCCAAACGTATGAACATTGCCAGAGCAGGTTTTTCACCGGTAGGAGATGGTCAATATTTAGCTTCAGGAGATTTCTTTAAAGATTCTTCTCATTTTTCAGCCGACATTCCTTTATTGATTAATACCACTTTTCACGAGCAAGCTCCTTCTAGAACGGATGCCAATCTTGAAAAAATAACTTTGTCTGAAGTAAAAGATAAATTAAAAGTCAGGTTTACGGATCAAACTAGCAATATAGTAGATGCTTATGTCAAAAATTTCCCAGAGGCCAAGCCGATTGAAATATGGGCTTTAATAAATTCTAATAGGAAAAATGCTATTGCCGCGGCAAATGCAAAGGCCGGACAGAAAAAAGCTCCTGTGTATGTTTCTTGGTTCGGTTGGCAGCCACCCCTTTTTGACGGTAGAATGCGTGCATTTCATTGCGATGATATTTGCTTTTGGTTTTACAATACAGACTTAATGTTAACGCATACGGGCGGCGGAAAACGACCAAGAGCTTTGTCGGATAAAATGGCTAAAAGCTTTTTAAACTTTGCTAAGACTGGAAATCCCAATGGAGGTGGATTGCCTAATTGGAAGCCATACACAGCTGAAAAAGGGGAGACGATGATATTAAATGATCAATCAATGCTTGCTTTAGATCCTGATCGCGAGGCAAGAAAATCTTTAGTGTAATTTATTTATGAAGTATTTGTTTATAGCTTTTATGAGCTTGACCTCTTTTGTTTTTAGAGGTCAAAATCCTTCCATTATCCCCATTCCAAATAAGGCTGAATACCCCATTGGAGCGTATCAATTACCTTCTTCTTTGACTTTGTCTGGACCGAAAGAACCGATATTACAAGTGGCGTTCAACTTACTAACTGAGAAAATTAAAAAGGCAACGGGATATAAATTGTCTTGGATTTATGGTACGAATGCTTCTTTAGCGAACATTCGCTTTATGTTAAACAAATCGTTTGATTCATCCATCGGCAAAGAGGGCTATCACCTACATGTAGATAAGAAGGGGGTCCAAATATCTGCAAATAATCCTGTGGGGTTGTTTTATGGGATACAAACCTTGAGCCAATTATTACCCAAGGAAATTGAATCAAAAACAGTTGTTGGCGGCGTTGCTTGGAAAATTCCTTTTGCTATTATTCAAGATTCACCCAGGTTTGCTTGGCGTGGAATGATGTTTGACGTAGCGAGGCATTTCTTCACCAAGGATCAGGTAAAGCAATTTATTGATGAAATGGTTGCCTATAAATATAACCTGTTGCATCTACATTTGACCGATGATGAAGGCTGGCGTATTGAAATAAAATCATTCCCTAATTTAACTAAAAAGGGAGCTTTTAATGTGAAGAAAACAGGCCGATTTACGGAATTTTCTAAGCCTGAGCCCAATGAACCTCGCGATTTTGGTGGCTTTTTTACGCAAGATGATATACGTGAATTAGTCAAATATGCCAAAGATCGATTTGTCGATATCATGCCTGAAATTGATGTGCCAGGTCATTCGATGGCGGCTATAGCATCTTATCCAGAACTTTCATGTACTCCTGAAGCGGTGAATTACCAAGTGATATCGGGGGAACCCTTTATTGATTGGTCGACCAATCATGCCATTGCTTTACAAGATAATACGCTATGCCCTGCCAATGAAAAGGTGTATACTTTTTTGGATAAGGTTTTTGGTGAAGTAGCTGAATTATTTCCTTTTGAATATATGCATATGGGTGGCGATGAATGTCCTAAAAATTATTGGGATAAAAATCCTCAAATTCAAGCTTTGAGAATAAAGGAAGGTCTGGCGAATTCCCAAGAAGTGCAGGCCTATTTTACACGCCGATTGGAAAAAATTATTACCTCAAAGGGAAAGAAAATGATGGGTTGGGATGAGATTTTGGAAGGAGGAGGATTGCCAAAAAATACGGCAGTTATGTCATGGAGGGGAATTAAAGGAGGTGTTCAAGCTGCAAATGATGGCCACCAGGTCGTCATGACACCTAATTCAAATGTATATCTAGATTTAATGCAAGGGGATGGCATTATTGAGCCACCGGTTTATGAAACTGTTCGGTTAAAAACTTCATATGATTTCAATCCGGTGCCTGAAGGCGTAAATGCTCAATTAATTAAAGGGGGGCAAGCAAATTTATGGTCGGAGCAATTGTTTAATTATCGGCATCTTCAATATATGTTGTATCCTCGGGCCTGGGCTGTGGCTGAAGATTTATGGTCCAGCAACGAAAATAAAAATTGGAATAATTTTATTGGCCGAGTAGAAAATCATTTTGAAAGATCAGATATAGCTGAAATTAAATATGCAAAAAGTATGTATGATCCTATTTTCAAGTTTTCAAAAACACCAAAGGGGGAGATACAAGTCAATATGACAGCGGAAGTTGGCAACATTTCATTCCACTATAGTTTTGATCATTCTTTGCCTGATCATTTTTATCCGAGTGCTTCTGGCACCCTGCTTGTTCCCAAAGATGCCGTTGAGATGCGCGTGATTAGTTATCGGGGTAAAAAACCGATGGGCCAAATGATTCGATTTCCTATTTCTGACATGTTAAAACGAATCAAATAATGGTTATTTATGGAGTTTCATTTTTAGGAGCCTGTTATATTTTAGGTCAAATTTTGGGTGAATATTTAGCTAAATGGATTGGTGTCAAGGCTAATGTTGGGGGTGTTGGATTTGCCATGCTATTTTTGATTTTAGCTCATGACTATTTTAACAAGCGAAATTTATTTTCTGCCGAAGCCGAAAAAGGGATTTTGTTTTGGAGCCAAATGTACATTCCCGTTATTGTGGCGATGTCAGCTACTCAAAATGTAGTTTTGGCGCTTGATTCTGGTTTATTAGCTATTATCGCTGGAGTGATCCCCGTTTTCATGTGCTTCGCTTGCATTCCTTTATTGGTTAAATTAACCAAATCACCAATAATCGACTAGTATGGAAATTGTTAGTAGCTTTTTTGAAAAGAATGGCTTGATTGTTGCATTTGTGGCGGTTGGCATGATCAGTTATTTGGGTTTTTTAATTTCCAAATATGTCTTAAAAAACAAGATACCTGGAGCGGCTGTTTCTATTTTACTTGGTTTAATTGTCGCTTATTTTGCTGGATTATATACGGGCGGATCAAAAGGAATAGCCGATATTTCTGTTTTCTCTGGCATGTCAATATTAGGAGGTTCCATGTTTAGGGATTTTGCCATTGTATCCACGGCGATGGGCGCAAGTTTTATGCTGATTCGCCAAACAGGTTTAGCTGGAGCCATTTCTTTAGTTTTAGGAACCACGGTTTCATTTGTTGGCGGTGCCATCATTGCTAATTTATTTGGCTATCATGATGCTAAAAGCATGGCCACGATTGGTGCTGGAGCCTGTACTTTTATAGTAGGTCCTGTAACGGGTGCTGCTTTACAAGCAAGTTCAGAAGTAATTGCCTTAAGCATTGCCACCGGGGTTGTGAAATCTATTTTGGTCACGATTTCCACTCCCTTAATTGCGTCCTATATTGGCTTAAATAATGCACATACTGCGATGATTTATGGTGGAATGATGGGAACTACTTCAGGTGTTTCTGCTGGTTTAGCGGCTACAGATACCAAATTAGTGCCCTATGGTGCATTAACAGCTACTTTTGCAACTGGAATGGGTTGTCTTTTATGTCCATCCGTATTTTATTTAATTTTAGAAAAAATCCTATGAAAAAATTATTCTTTGCCTTCGCTTTTATTTTTATAAGCATTCAAACTTACGCTCAAAGTGTTTTTGAAAAAAAATCCTATGTGAATGATGCAGGTCAAAGCCTGTCTTATCAGATTTTATACCCGGTCAATTATAATTCTTCCGTTAAATATCCTGTGGTTCTTGTCTTACATGGTGCTGGTGAACGTGGGGATGATAACATGGCTCAAATGAAATATGGTACCCAAGTTTTTTTGAATCCTGAAAACCAACAAAAATTTCCGGCGATTGTCATTTTTCCTCAATGTCCCAAAGATTCATATTGGTCCTCAGTGAAAATTGATCGTACGCAAAAGCCAACTTCATTTATATTTGACTATTCTCAAAATATAAATTGGCCTTTGCAATCGGCCATCGATTTAGTTAAAAGTTTAGTCAAGTCGAAAGCTGCCGACAAAAAACGTTTATATATCATGGGATTATCCATGGGTGGCATGGGTACGATGGAAGCTGTTTCAAGAAACCCGAAAATGTTTGCTGCTGCCATCCCCATTTGTGGTGGAGCGGATTTGACTTATGTGAAAAAGTATGCTAAAAAATTACCTCTTTGGGTTAATCACGGGGATGTGGATGCAGTAGTTCCAGTGAAACATTCAAGGGAATTAGTGGCTGCCTTAAAGGATGCAGGTGCCAATGTTACCTATACAGAATATCCAGGAGTAAATCATAATTCATGGGATAATACCTTTGCTCAGCCTACACTTCTTTCTTGGTTATTTTCGTTTAAAAAATGATTTTAAACCTTATTGTCTCATTATTTCTACAGGTTTTACCTGTAGGGATTTTTAATATTTCGGGTGCCAACACAGCATCGACTTCTAATTATTTATCTGTAAAATCGGGCTATGTCATGTCGTATGATGGCATTTCAGGTCGGGCAAATTGGGTTGCTTGGACACTTGTCGATGCTGATGTGGGTTTCGTATCTCGCTCTAATAAGTTTATACAAGATGATAGTTTTCCACGGTCATTTTTTGTGATTGACGAATCCGATTATAAGTACACAGGATATGATCGAGGACATTTATGTAATTCAGAAGATCGAACGGCCACACTTTTTTTAAACAGAGAAACATTTTTAATGTCGAATATGTTGCCCCAAACACCTGAGTTGAATCGGGGACCTTGGGAGCGTTTAGAAGCATATTGCCGCAAACTGGCCAAGAGGGGGCAGAAATTAGTTATTTATGCAGGAGGCATAGGGGCTAAAGATGCGCTCGGGTCGACTAAAATGCCTATCCCAAAATATTGCTGGAAAGTTGTTTACACGCCAGAAAAAGTTTGGTGTCTTTTATTTCCAAATGAAAAGACTTTGAATCCCAATTGGCAAACCTACGCAATCCCTATATCCCAATTGAAAAATATGACGGGCTATAAATTTCCTTGAAATAAATAATTTCTAAAACAGAGCTTCAGCAACCAGCTTTACTAACTTTCTAAAAGTTAGTAAAGCTAAAGGGGGCATTCGATTTAAGCAATTAAAAAACTGATAATCTTTTAAATTTTTTATTTTAATAAGTATTCGATCAGTTTTTTGGAGGCTTTGAAGTTCTCGAATTCCAATGGAGTTCTCCGATTATTCAAATATTCATTATAGATCCAAGGATCTCCTAAGGCGACTACCTTCCCCTTGCCAACCTGTGCTACAGCCATTACCACGGCATCTTTTATATTCAATACAGACTTTGCCGTTTTACTAAGTTTTAATTGAGTTATTTCCTTCACATAAATCTTTTTCAATGGCGAAAAAATGGGATGTGCCTCTGAAATATATACAGCACCTTGTTCCCATTGAGTCCCTTGAACAAAATTTAAATTGGGTGCGACAAACTCAAAACCAAATCTTTTGGCTAATTCATTGAATTTAGGGATTTCGCAATTAGTGGTATCATTAGCCAATAAAATCAAATTACCTCCTTGCTTCACCCATTTTTCTATTTCATCGATATCCTTTGCTTCAACGTAATTTGGGGTAGGGGACTCCTTTAAATTATCAGGATCTACAATGATATAGATATTTGCATTTTTTAAATTTTCAAAAGTGGGAGCTACAGATAATGAATCCGTTTTAAGTCCCATTTGCTCTAATTGAGTTCCAAATAAACTATAACCTCGATCTTTTCGCTCTTCCCAAGTATAAAAATAGTTAAACTCCTTTTTTCCTGATTTTGACAGTTTATATTCATGGTTGAAATAATAATCTAGGACCACTTTTTTGCCTTGGCCAATCGATAATTCTTTCGCAATTTCCATTTCCAAAGAGGCCATAATAAATGGACCTGCACCTTTTAAATCATCCGTTTTTAAAGGTTCACTTAAGTAATATTCATACGAACCATCTCGGTAAGGTTGGCCACCTAAGCCTCCCACACTAACCGTTTTTTCAATGTGAATAAATCCTTGAGCATCTTTTGTGATGAAATTTTTCAATATACCATCATAGGCTTTTGAAACCTTAGCTGAATAATTTTGAGGCAAATACCCTTTTCTTATTCCTTTCGCCATCGCGTAAACAAACATATTCGCACATGATGCTTCGAAGTAATTGCCCTTCTTTCCAGGAAAATTAGGTACTTGTAACCAAAGACCCGTTTTTAGATCCTGAACTTTCAATAAGGCAGCTGATAATCGAGCGAATTGATTAACTAATATGGATCTTTTTGGATGATTTTGTGGCATATAATCTAGCACATCCACTAAAGCCATCATGTACCAACCCATAGACCTGCCCCAGAAATTTGGCGACTGGCCCGTTGACTTATTTGCCCATGCCTGCTTCCTTTCGTGATCGTATGCATGATACAATAGACCTGTTTTAGAGTCTAATGCCCCTTTTTCCATTAGTTCAAATTGCATTACAATATCTGACCAATGGTCTTGACCTGTGATTTTTCCGTATTCGGCATAAAATGGTTCCAGCATGTAGAGTCCGTCAAGCCACATTTGGTCAGGATATCGATCTTTATGCCAAAAACCGCCTTGCTTGGTTCTAGGCTGCGTTGAAATTTGCTTCATTAATAGGTCGGCGGCCTTTTTGTATTTTTCTGTATTGAGCTCTCGGTATAAAAATAACAACGCGCGCCCCGTCGTTATGTTATCGGAGTTGAATTCAGAGGCTTTATAGGTTCTGATTTCACCCGATGGACTAATAAAGCCGTTGATATTTTTCTGAATGTAAGTAAAGTATTTAGCGTCTCCAGAACGCTGATAAACCCATTCTAAAGCTTTTAAAAATACTCCTTGTTCATAATCCCAGTTGGCGGGTTTCCCCAATTTCACTTGAATGGAATCTTGATGCGTACGCATTAATGACTCGGCCATCTGAACTGAATAGGGTGTATTTTGACTTAAGCCAACAAAAGACACACATAAAAACGAGCCAATTAAAAGTATATTTTTCATTAGCGTAATTCCTTAATTTGTGAAAAATCCATGTCTGTATAATCTTTATTTTCGCCTGCCATTCCCCAAATGAATGAATAATTTTTTGTACCTGAACCGCTGTGAATCGACCATGGTGGCGAAATGATGGCTTGATGGTTATGAACCCACATATGTTTAGTCGCGTTCGGTTCACCTAATAAATGCAGTACAGCATGATCCGGATCTACGTCAAAATACAAATAAGCTTCCATTCTTCGGTCATGCACATGTGAAGGCATGGTATTCCAAACAGAACCCGGTTCTAAGATCGTTAATCCCATGACCAATTGGCAAGATTGAATACCTTCTTGGTGAATGTATTTATAAATAGTCCGATGGTTTGACGTTTCCAAAGCCCCCATATTGACTGTGATTACGTTTTCTTTCTCCAACTTCACATTGGGATAAGTAGCGTGGGCTGGACAAGATAATATGTAAAATAAGGCTGGATGGTCGGTTGATTTGGAGCTGAACGAAACATTTTGTGTCCCTTTTCCTAAATACACGGCACTCAATTTGCCAATTTCGAACGTCTCATCATCTGCCGTTACGGTACCTTCTCCTCCTACATTGATGATTCCCATTTCTCTCCTCTCCAAAAAGAAGTTTGCTTTCAATTGATCAGGATTTCCCAAAGTAAGGGTATTATTCTTTGGCATGGCCCCACCTATAATCATTCGATCATAAATGGAATAGGTAAGCTCAATTTGATCTTCCGAAAAAATATTTTCTATCAAAAAATTATCTCTAATTTGTTGGTTTGTGAAGGTGGATACCTCATTTCTACTTGACTCAAATCTAAATTCCATTCTTGTATATTTTAATTTACAAAGTGTTTGTTAACGACTTTCTACTCAATTTCACTGTATCTTTGAACCATTATTGACCATGAATGATTCCCAATAAATTAAATTTTTATCTTGAATTGGATGCTCATCTTAGCCCATTAGGGTTTGTGAGAGAAACATATATGCAAGATAGTTTTCCCATTTGGAAATCGAAAGAAAATTCAATCATCATTCAAGGGATTTGTTTAGCTGAATTTAAACGTTTAGATCCGGGCAAAATGATGGGTTTCCAACAAGAAATAATAAATTTTCGGATGGATGGCTTTTCAGCTTTTCGAATTTGGGAAGATGTTTGGAATCAAAAAAAGCCTTGGATTTTAAACTTTTTGACATTTCAAGTCAATAAACCTATTTCTATTTTTGCCCGGGATACTAAAGTGGTGATTTTAGAGGAAAAAGACGTTCGAGATTTTGCCAATAAAAATCATTTATTGGGCTTTTTAAAAGGCAAAACATACTTGGCCTGTATCGTTCCGCCCCACCGACAATTTCGTAATATTCAATCTGAATTTGAAATTGATGGGAATCCACTGATCGCTATAGCCGTTTTTGGTCAGGACCGAATTTTTAAAAGTGAGGAAGGTGATTCACAAATTTCGGCCGAGTTGATTCAAATATGCACGGATCCATCGGTTAGACTTGTGGGTGGCTTGACGAAATTGATTTCGTTTTATACGTTTTTGCATACCATAAACGATGTAATGACCTATTCGGATTTGGAATGGAGTGCTGGAATGGCTTTTCAGAAAATTGGTTTTAAAAACGAACTCATTACCGTTCCTTTGTATTTTAATGTACTAGAAAATGGAAAAAGGGTGCTTGCCAAAGACGTCAATACAGCTGATGCTTGCAATTCAGGAAACATTAAATCTAGGCTCTTAATTAATGAAAAAAAATAAGCCAATCATTGTTGTTTTAGGCCCCACGGCTTCAGGAAAAACTGAGTTGGCCGTTGCTTTGGCTCGATTAATTCAAGGAGAAATTATTTCAGCTGATTCTAGGCAAATATATCGAGGCCTTACGATAGGTACTGGGAAAGATTTGGATATATATCAAAATGGGGGAGCGCTGGTCAAACATCATTTGATTGATATTCTTAATGTAGGTGAACCCTATTCTGTCGCCCATTTTCAATTTGACGCATTAAAAGCTATTGAAAAAATTGAGGCAATTGAGAAACAGGTAGTTGTTTGTGGTGGTACTGGACTTTATTTAGATGCTCTGTTGCAAGATTATCAATTTTCACGCGGGACTGATTTCTCCAAAGAGCATCTTAAATTGAACCGTGATTTCATTGTTTTTGGTCTAAATCCTATGCCTGAAATTCGACGATTGAGATGTGCAAATAGGTTGGTAGACCGATTAAAAATTGGGTTGGTCGAAGAAGTGGAACAATTGATTTCTGATGGAATTAATCCCAATGATTTAATCAGGTTAGGTTTAGAATATAAATGGCTTGTTCATTTAGTCCAAGGTGACATTAAACGAGCTGAATTTGAACAAGGTTTAACCATTGCTATTCAACAATTTTCAAAACGCCAAATGACATTTTTTCGAAAAATGGAACGCTCAGGCATCCATATTCATTGGATTCCTGATGAACTTTCCTTGGCAATTAAGTTGGTCTATATCCAATCACGATTTTAATTTCAACAATTTTAATGCTTTAGGGTTGCATAAAAAGGAATTTTTGATTTAATTTGCATCCTGATTAGGAAATAGAGAGTTGTCAGAGTGGTCGATCGAGGCAGTCTTGAAAACTGTTGGCTGTTACAGGCCCGGGGGTTCGAATCCCTCACTCTCTACGTTAAGGGCTTGCATTTTTGCAGGCCCTTTTTTGTTTTATTCATTTATTCCTTCAATTTTATTTGTATTGCCGGTTTTTGAAAAGCTTTTATTGGCTATGAAATAATTTCAATCATTTTTGGTTAAATTTCGAATATGAAATTATATTTGATACCCACTCCCATAGGCAACTTAGAAGATATGACTTTGCGGTCCATTCGAGTTTTAAAAGAGGTGGATGTTATTTTTGCTGAGGATACGCGGACTTCGGGCCAACTCCTTAAACATTTGGGTATTTCCAAACCTCTTTTTGCACATCATGCGCACAATGAACACGTGGGGGTTGCCGGAGTGATTAAATTACTAAAGGAGGGCAAGGTGGTTGGTTTAATTTCAGATGCGGGCACTCCTGGGATTTCAGATCCAGGGTTTTTATTAGTCAAAGCATGTATTGAACAGGGTATTGAGGTAGAAACCTTACCTGGTGCTACAGCTCTTATTCCCGCTTTAGTAAATTCAGGATTTCCTTTAGATCGATTTGTTTTTGAAGGATTTTTGCCACATAAAAAAGGCCGACAAACCCGTTGGAAAGCCATTGCCGAAGAAGAAAGAACAACGGTTTTATATGAGTCTCCACATCGTTTGCATAAAGCTTTAGAGCAAATTATTGAATTCATTGGGTCCGATAGGCAAATTATGATAGCGCGAGAATTAAGTAAAATGCATGAACAAATGGTACGAGGGAACGCCGCTGAAGTTTTAGCCTATTTCGATCAAAATCCTGATAAAATTAGAGGGGAAATTGTCATTGTCATTGCCGGAAAATAATGAGGAAATTTTATTTATATCTTTTTTTGCTTTTACCCTGTATCGGATCAGCTACCATTCCCACACTAAGCCCAAGCGCACAGGTCTCTTTGGTAACTTTTGCTCCCGGCAATGAGTTGCATGCAGCTTTTGGCCATGCCGTTATTTGGGTGAATGATCCTGATCAAGGGATTGACCGAGCATATAGTTATGGTACTTTTGATTTCAATACGGAGAATTTTTACTTAAAATTTTTGAGGGGTACTTTGCCTTATTCCATTTCATTTAATTCCATGAATGATTTAGTTTATTATTATTCTGAAATTGAACATAGAAGTATTCAAATTCAACATTTAAATTTGACCGACCAACAGAAAATAAAAATTTTCTCAGCCTTAGAAATTAATTTGTTACCTGAAAATAAAAATTATCAGTATAAGTTTTTTTACGATAATTGCTCTTCAAGGCTTCGTGATATGATTGTAAATGTAGCTCCTGGTGCATTTGATTGGAAGGATTATGATAGTTTAAAAGGAAAATCATATAGGGATTGGATGAATGACTATTTGAAAATTAATTCTTGGGTTACTTTTGGAATGAATTTAGCGCTGGGAGTTCCCGCTAATCATGTTGCTACTGCCTCAGAGTCATGCTATTTGCCTGATAATTTAAATCTTTCTGTAAAAATGGCTCAAGTTAATGGACAAAAATTAGCCGATGCCCCTTTTGATGTGTATAAATCTAAACCTTTGAGACCAGATAGTTTTGATTGGTTCGGCCCCATTCCTTTGTTGGCACTCATCAACTTGCTAATAATTTTTATTTCCTTCAAAAAGCGAAAAATTGAAATCTATGTTTTTGATGTCATACTATTTTCGATATTAGGTATTCTAGCTTGGTTTATCTTCTTTTTGGCGGTTGGCACCGATCACGAAGTAATGGCATATAATCCTAGTTCCTTGTTATTGTTCCCCTTGAACTTTCCCGCGGTCATTTGGTTTGCTAGGAAAAACAGATCTATTTATTGGACTTATTATTGCCGATTAGCCTTCATTTTAACATGTATTGGGGCTATTTGGACTTTGTTTTATTTTCCATGGATCGCTTTGGTAGGATTAATGCCATTGATTCGATTATTTTTCTTATCTCATTTTATTAAATATTCCAATGATTGAACTGAGGAGTGATACGTTTACTTTACCTACTCAAGGAATGCGCGATGCGATGTTTTCGGCACCTTTAGGGGATGATGTTTTTGGTGAAGATCCTACGGTAAATAATTTGCAAAAAAAAGTGGCTGAATTGTTTGGAATGGAAAATGCATTATTCTGTCCCTCTGGAACGATGACGAATCAGATTGCTATTTCTGCACATGTATCTAAAGGCCAAGAGGTTATCTGTGATGAATTGTCACATATTTATTTATATGAAGGGGGAGGAATTATGGCGAATGCGGGAGCCTCGGTTAAATTACTGAAAGGGGACTTGGGCCGATTATCGAAAGATCAAATTGAAAAGGCTATTTCGCCTGATGATATTCATGCTTGTGAAAGTAAATTAGTTAGTTTAGAAAATACCGTAAATAAGGGAGGTGGAAGTATTTATACGTCAGAGTCGCTCCAGGAAATAGCTGATTTCTGTAAAAATGCTTCGATTCCTTTGCACTTAGATGGGGCAAGAATTTTTAATGCGATGGCTGCGAGTGGTCAAAATCCTAAGCAATTTGGCCAATGGTTTGATTCTATTTCAGTATGCCTGTCAAAAGGTTTAGGTGCGCCCATAGGCTCTGTTTTGTTGGGATCAAACGAATTGATTAAAAAAGCACGGAGAATTAGAAAGAGATTAGGAGGCGGTTGGCGCCAAGCAGGGATGTTGGCCGCTGCAGGAATATATGCCTTAGATTATCAGGTTGAACGATTAAAAGAAGATCACGCGCGGGCCAAGCAAATTGGATTAGCCTGTGAGAATTTATCTTGGGTGGCAGAAGTTATGCCGGTGACTACAAACATTGTCATTCTAAAATTAAAGGATGATTTGAAGGCTTCCACTAAAGTGACTGAATTAGATTCTATGGGCATTAAATGTGCGCCTTTTGGTCCTCAATATATTCGATTTGTTACCCATTTAAATTTTGATGACGATGCTTTGTCTAATTTTATTAAAATCATCAAACAATAATTCAAACAGATATGGAACGAAAAGCATTTAAAATGTTTTTATTGCCTGGTTTTGAGGCCGAATACAAAAAACGCCATGATGAAATTTGGCCCGAATTGAGTGAGCTTTTGAAGGAAGTCGGAATTCAAAACTATTCGATTTTTTTGGATGAAGAAACGCTTACCTTGTTTGCGTATTTGGAAGCTAAAGATTTATGTTTGTTAGATGGATTGCCCACTAGGTCAATCATGCAAAAATGGTGGGCTTTTATGGGTGACATTATGAAAGCCAATCCAGACAATTCTCCAGTCTCAGTGAATTTGCCTTCTGTTTTTTACTTACCCTAACATGCGAAAACACATTTTATTCCTATTGGTATTTCTTAGTTTTATGAGTTGGTCTAAACCCACCAAGCCTCAATCTATTGATATTTTACAAAAATTACATGTAGCCAAAGCCTATTTTCAGCAAAAATGGCCCGATGTCACTGCGCCTATTCCGCGTCCTGACCGTATTCGGCCATCAAATATATGGACACGTGCGGTTTATTATGAGGGGCTGATGGAATTATATAAGATTAACCCAAAAGCTGAGGACCTGAAATATATGTTGGACTGGGCGAATTTCCACCAATGGAATTTGCGGGACGGGATTAAAACACGTAATGCAGATAATCAAGCCTGCGGACAGATTTACCTTGATTTATTCGATTTTCAATCAGATTCAATGCGAATTTTGCCCATTAAGGCTAATGTTGACCTGATGGTTAATTCCACTAAAGTGGACGATTGGTCATGGGTAGATTGTTTGCAAATGAGTATGCCTGTTTTTACGCGATTAGGTGTTCGATTTTCGGACAATCGATATTTTGAAAAAATGTATGATTTATACGCATTTACGAAAAATAATCATGGCGGATCTGGACTTTATGATAAAAATGCGAGCTTATGGTGGCGCGATAAAGATTTTGTACCACCTTATAAAGAACCGAATGGAGAGAATTGTTATTGGTCCCGTGGAAATGGGTGGGTATTTGCGGCCTTGGTGAGAACCTTGGAATTGATGCCAAAAAATGCACCTCATCGGGCTGAATATGAACAAGATTTTATTGCCTTAGCTAATGCACTTTTGCCTTTGCAGCAGAAAGATGGCTTTTGGAATGTGAGTTTAAAGGATCCTACACATTTTGGCGGGCCTGAAGCGACAGGAACTTCATTATTTGTTTATGGAATGTCATGGGGAGTAAGAAATAAAATATTGCCAAAGAAGAAGTTTGATCGAGCGATTTTAAAAGGTTGGGATGCTTTATCCACTTGCGTTCATCCCAATGGTTTTTTAGGGAATGTACAAGGCACAGGAAAGGAGCCAAAAGATTCACAACCCGTTTCATTTACACATGTCCCCGATTTTGAAGATTTTGGGACGGGTTGTTTTTTATTGGCCGGAGTGGAATTAATTAAATACTTGAAACATTAAACAAACGCTTATGAAGTTTTTATCCTGTGTCCAATTGCTCCTTTTGGTATGTATTTCGTTTTTCATGTTGGGACAAAAGCCCAATGTAATCCTTATTTATGTAGATGATTTGGGCTTTGGTGATCTAGGTTGCTATGGCTCAAAAACCATTAATACACCTAACATAGACCAGTTGGCTAGAAAAGGCCTCCTATTTACACAGGCGCATACAACTTCTGCCACGTGTACTCCATCTCGATATTCATTACTTAAGGGCGAATATGCTTTTCGTAGAAAAGATACGGGTGTGGCTACTGGGGATGCGTCGGCTTTAATTCCCGCAGGCCAACAAACCGTTGCGACTATTTTTTCAAAAGCGGGATATAATACAGCGGTCATAGGTAAATGGCATTTAGGTTTAGGACCCGTTGGCGGTCCTAATTGGAACGGAAAAATTGAGCATGGCCCCTTAGATATTGGTTTTACGGAAGCCTTTATATTACCTGCCACGGGTGACAGGGTTCCCTGCGTTTACATTGAAAATGACCATGTCCGAAACCTGAATGCTCAAGACCCCATTGAGGTTAATTACTTGAAAAAAATAGGCCAACAACCTACCGGGAAAGAAAACCCAGAGTTGTTGAAAATGAAACATTCGCATGGACATGATAATACAATAGTCAATGGGGTGGGTAGAATTGGCTTTATGGTGGGAGGAAAGCAGGCTTTATGGGATGACGAAGACATGGCTCAAACCTTGGCCAATAAAGCGAAAGCCTATATGGTTCGTAATCAGAAAAATCCTTTTTTCCTGTATTTTGCGACTCATGATATACATGTGCCAAGAATTCCTAATTCTAGGTTCTTAGGAAAAAGTGGTTTTGGGAACAGGGGAGATGCTTTATTGCAATTGGACGATTCGGTAGGCCAATTGATGAAAACAATGGACTCATTACATTTAACTTCGAACACATTAGTTATTCTGACCAGCGATAATGGACCAGTGGTCGACGATGGATATATGGATGGATCTAAAGAGAATTTAGGAAACCATAAACCTGCAGGTGTTTTACGAGGGGGGAAATATAGTTCATTTGAAGCTGGTACACGGGTTCCATTCATTGTTAAATGGCCTAAAAAAGTCCCAGTGGGTAAGTCAAATGCCTTGATTTCTCAAATAGATTTTCTGGCGAGTATGAGTCAAATGCTAGGTTTGAATTATGATAATAATTCAGCTAAAGATACGAAGGCTAATCTAGGGGCATGGTTAGGGAAGGATAAAATAGGTCGAGATTATGTGATCGAACAAGCGGGTAATTTGGCTGTTAAAAAAGGCGATTGGAAATATATTAAGAGTGGTAAAGGAGCTAAATTAAACGCTTTAGTTAATATTGAACTGGGGAATGATTCTGAAGACCAACTTTTTAATTTAAAATCAGACCCGAATGAAAAAATCAATTTAGCGACAGTTCAAAAAGAAAAATTAGCGGAGTTGAAATCTCTATTAGAACAAGAAGTTAATAAATAAAAAATGGCCTAATTAAAGGCCATTTTTTATTAAAGAAGTTAGAGTTTATTTAGTTATTGAATAACTCTTTTTTGTTTAGCCATTTTTTCAATATCAGCCACTTTTCTAGGTGTGCCAGCTGAAATGTTTTCCGGACCTCTTTCTGTAACCCAAATGTCATCCTCAATTCGAATACCGATGTTCCACCATTTTTTATCACATTTACTGCCTGCTGGAATATAAATTCCAGGTTCTACGGTAATGACAACGCCTACTTGAAGCGTACGTGGTCCCATATCATGTACATCCAATCCTAAATGGTGGGATGTTCCATGCGGAAAATAAGTTCTAGCTTCCATATCATTTTTTGCAATACCTAATTTGATTAAGCCTGCATTAACAACGGCGCGCGCAGCGGCATCCACATTTGCCATGGGTGCACCTGCTTGGCATGCAGCGATTCCTGCATCTTGAGCAGCCAATACAATTTCATAAAGTGTTTTTTGAGCCTCCGTGAATTTTCCATTGGCCGGAATGGTTCTAGTGACATCTGCTGTATAACCATGGTATTCAGCTGCACAATCGCTTAAAAGCAAATCACCATTTTTGATTGTTTTTAAATTGGTTACATAGTGAAGTACACAAGCGTTTTCGGCGGAACCATTAATACTACCATAGCCTGGGAATTCGGAACCATTGTTTTTGAAATGATATTCCATGATGGCTTGTGCTTGGAATTCCTTCATACCGGGTTTGATGGAACGCATAACATCATTATGCCCTAATGCACTGATGGAGGCTGCTTTTTTAATTAATGTGATTTCTTCAGCCGTTTTGATTCCACGTAAATCACGCATAATGGCCAAGATAGATCGCATCGCAACCGGTTTTTTAAAGGTTGTGATTAAACTGTCAACAGTTCCAGCCATGCGCGTCAGTGCATCTTCTTTCACTTTGTATTTATTGGAAATTCCCTCAGTACGGAATAGGCTAAATACGGAGTCTATACCAGCCATAGGTAGTGTGCTAGCCTTAAATTCATCATTGATGAAAATGTTTTCCATCTTACTTTTAGCCCTATATCCATCAACACCTAAAATCTTACCGGTCCATAATTCTTTGAAAGGATCACGGTTTTGGATGAAGATAAATTCAGTCCCAGTTTTACCTAAAAGGCTTACGGGTTGTTTAAATAATAATAAAACAGCATTTGGCTCATCTAGGCCTGTTAAATAATAGAAATTTTTGTTTTGTGCATAAGGGAAATCGGTATCATTGCTTCGCTGACGGGTTTGACCGGCAAAAAAGATACCCACGCCTTTGTCCGACAATTGTTTTTTTACAGCTGCTCGCCGATCTGCGTGAAAGCTTGCGCTTAAATAATCAGTTGGGTAATCTTGTGCGATGCTGTTAAAGCTTAAAAGGATTCCAATAAGAAATAAAAAGGTAGATTTGTTTATCATAGTGTCATGTTTAAATTTCAATTTATAAAAGAAATTTGAACTCTGGGTGAAATTCTAAAGATACTGGTTGAATAAAAAGGATTCCAAGCCTCTAAGATGTTTAAGAAATTAAAATTGTTTTTTGGATATTCTGGTACGTTAACCGACTAAACTCGCCCTGTTTATGCAGGGCGAGCAAATTAATCGGTGATATTGTAATGGTGGAGTCGGAGGGATTCGAACCCTCGTCCAAACCTAGAGTAAAATTGCCTTCTACACGTTTAGATTTGATTATTTTTCGATGTCAAATAGGTTCAAATCAGACCTTATTCAACACTTATTTACTGGATACTAATCATTAATTAGTAAAATCTTAATGATCGACTCTGCATGTCGACGCCCAGAAATCCTCCTCGGCAGAGTTTGGAAGAGGCCGGACGATGGCAAATTGTCTAATCTATCAGATTAGGCAGCCATGGCATACTGTGTATTGCCAGC
>CAMDRO010000019.1 GCA_945906795.1 Spirosoma fluviale | reverse complement strand
CCTGCAAAACCATTCAAGTCAGATGAGTTAGTACCCCCTAATTCTTTGGGTCCACCCGTAATATCATATACTGGAATCATTGGGTGAATCCTCCATGCTAACATCATTGAATTACTCTCAGAGTTATTACCACTTGGCGTTCCTTGTCTCTCATCATACGTGATAGTAACGTTTTCTCCAAAAGTCAAATTACCTTTTTTGAATTCTGTATTCGCACGAACTGAATATCTTTTGTAAGCCGTATATTTTAAGATACCATCTTGTGCGAAATAATTAGCCGAAATGGCATATTTACCGCCCTTAGAGCCACCTGTTGCGCCTACTTGATAACTAGAAATGTTGGCAGGTCCGAAAATAACATTTTGCCAATCAGTTCCTTCTTTGTTTGCTTTCGTAATATTAAAAGCCGTTTTATTTAAATTAGGATCAGCTAAGTCATTTGTATACGTATAATTGGCCGGCAATGTTCCGTAAATGTTTGGATAAATGTAATCCGCGATTGTTTGTGAACCATCTGCACCAAAACGATATTGAATCGATGGAGAAGTTCCAGCTGGTCTTCCCGCACCTATTTCAGACTCGTAATAGTATTGTCCTAATTCCTTTGTATTCAACATGCCGATTGTTTTACCCACATCTTGAGTTCCAGTGTACATGTCAAAAGTGATTTTTGGCTCACCTTCGCTTCCACGTTTTGTTGTAATGATCACAACACCATTGGCCGCACGAGCACCATAGATAGAAGCTGCAGAAGCATCTTTCAATACTTGCATCGACTCAATATCATTTGGATTAATTTGGTTCAAAGTTCCTTGAGTAGGTACCCCGTCAATTACGTACAATGGGCTATTGTTGTTAATAGAACCAAAACCACGTACACGAACCATCGTTCCACCACCCGGTGAGTTGTCATTACCAACCGTCACACCCGCAGCGCGACCTTGTAACATTTGAGTTACAGAAGCAGAAGGTACCGCGTTAAGTTCTTTCGCACTTACCACAGTTACAGCTCCTGTAATGTCTTTCTTACGTTGAGATGCATAACCTGTCACGATTACCTCGTTCAATTGGCTTACATCATCAGCTAGCGTAATCGCTAAAGTGGATTTACCACCTATGGCAACTGTTTGGCTTACATACCCAACAGATGTGAATGTTAGTTCTGCATTAGAACTTTTAACATTAATAGAGAATGCTCCATTTCCATCAGAAGTTGTACCTACGGTACTTCCTTTAACTACAATGGATACTCCTGGAATGCCCTGACCACCTGAGTCCTGAACTTTTCCCGCTACTTTTCGGTCCTGACCAAACGAAACCCATGATAGGGTTAACATTAATGCCATCATGAAGACCACTCTGATTCCGTAGAATTTTGTTTTCATATAAAATGAATTAAAGGTTTAAATCTTCTTTACTTGACGCATCGAAGAAAATTGAATCATAAAAATAAATATTTTTATTTTAAAATTGATTTTTTTAAAATATTTTTTTGATTTTTTATCACCTTTTAATGATTTGTTCATGGCAATTTGTTGTTAATATAATGTAGCTAGAACACCTGTAGTTTATTCAAGGTCTTTGATTACCTTTGTCTTTTAATTTTTTTCTTACATTAATTTTATGTTAAATCTTGTTTTATTTGGTCCTCCAGGAGCCGGTAAAGGCACACAATCGGCTAAAATCATTGAAAAATATGGTTTGATTCATTTGTCAACAGGCGATTTACTTCGCGCTGAAATACAGGCTAATACGCCTTTGGGTTTAGAAGCCAAGAAATTAATGGACCAAGGCATTTTAGTTCCAGATTCTGTGGTGATTGGAATGATTGAAAATAAATTGAACGAGAATAAGTCGGCCAATGGCTTTATTTTCGATGGCTTTCCACGTACCGTTGCCCAAGCAAATGCCTTAGATGTTTTATTAAGTGGCCATCATTTGTCCATTACCCAAATGATTGCATTGCAAGTAGGAGATGAAGAATTAACCCAGCGTTTATTATCCCGCGGTCAATCCTCAGGACGCCCTGATGATCAAAATGAAGATTTGATTCGTAAGCGCGTTCAGGAGTACAATGAAAAAACAGCACCTTTAGCTTCTCATTATGCGGACCAAGGAAAGTTTAAAGGGATTAGCGGAGTAGGAGAAATTGAGGAGATTTTTGAACAAATTGTTGACATTATCGAGTCATAATCAAAGGTAATTTTTTTAGACACGAGGTATCGCGTTTCTGCAGTTTGGGTTTTTAGACACGAGGTATTGTGCCTCTACAGTTTTTTAGACGCGATTATCGAGTCTCTACAGTTTGGGTTTTTAGACACGAGGTATCGTGCCTCTACAAGTTTTTTAGACGCGAGGTATCGCGTCTCTACAAAATATCAATCGAATTCTATGACTTCAAATTTCATCGATTACGTTAAAATTAATCTTCGTTCAGGACATGGCGGAAGTGGTTCTTCTCACTTTAGAAGAGAAAAACACGTTCCCAAAGGGGGTCCAGACGGAGGTGACGGTGGTCGAGGAGGTCATATATATTTAGTGGGGACAACCCAACAGTGGACTTTGCTCCATTTGAAATATCAAAAACATATTATTGCCGATAATGGAAATGGGGGCGAGGGTGCCCGTAGATCAGGATCTGAAGGGGATGATGTCTATATTCAAGTGCCCTTAGGTACCATTGTAAAAGATGGAGAGACGGAAGAGTTTTTGGCAGAAGTGACTGATGACGGCCAAAAAGTTCTTTTATTGCCTGGTGGCCGAGGAGGATTAGGCAATTTTCATTTCAAATCTTCCACCAATCAGTCGCCTCGTCATGCGCAACCCGGTGAGCCGGGCCAAGAACGTTGGGTCATCATGGAATTGAAAGTATTGGCCGATGTGGGCTTGGTCGGTTTTCCAAATGCAGGTAAGTCAACTTTATTATCCGTCATTTCGGAGGCCAAACCTGAAATCGGTGATTATCCATTTACCACACTAGTACCTAATTTAGGGGTGGTCGCCTACCGGGATTATAAATCGTTTGTGGTCGCTGATATTCCTGGTATTATTGAGGGTGCTGCGGAAGGAAAAGGTTTAGGTGTGCGATTTTTAAGGCATATAGAACGTAATTCGATCTTATGCTTTTTGATTCCATCGGATGCTACGAATTGGGGAGATGAATACAAAATACTGGTCGGCGAATTGGAGAAATACAATCCTGAAATGTTAAGTAAACGTAGGGTTTTAGTGGTTTCAAAAATGGATCTCTCCATTCCAGAAATGAAAGTTGAGATGCGAGAAAGCCTACCTGCGGATCTTCCATTTGTTTTTATCTCTTCAGTAACCCAAGAAGGTATTCAAGAATTAAAGGATATTTTATGGCTCACCTTGCAAGAAGAAAATAAAAATCTTCAAAGGCCTGAACTCCTTCAAGCAGAATCAGAAACCGAAGAGTAGCGGTATTTATTTGATTTGCTTGGACATAAAGGCAATGCCCTCATTAAAACTGCTTGGTGAATAACCCAAAACGCTCTTAGCTTTATCTAAGATAAATCCAGTGCGCAAAGGCCTTTTGGCTGGTTGTGAGAAGGTAGACGAATCCGCCTTTTTGATTAATTCTTTAGGTAAATGATAAAATTCAGCCGTTTTAATGGCCATCTCATAAGGAGTTAGAAAATCGCTTCCCGAGATATTGAATATTCCTTGGACGTGGTTTTTCGTGATGAGCCAACAACCCATCGCTAAATCTTCAGCAAGGGTAGGGGTACGGAATTGATCCGTGACTACATGGATGGTTTTTCCTTCTTCGAGTGATTTCTTGACCCACAAAATGATATTGGTTCGACTCATGTCTTTCACAATTCCAAAAACCAAAATTGTTCTTGCAATTCCCCATTTAATCGTAGATGCTTGAAGCAATTGCTCCGCCCTTAATTTACTTTCTCCATAAATGGAAACGGGATTAGGCTTGGCATTTTCATCATAAGGCCCTGAAAGTCCATCAAAAATAAAGTCGGTAGACACATGGCAGAAAAAAGTATTATTCGACTTGCAAGCTTGTATCAAGTAAGACACTGCCGTGACATTTAAAAGCTCACATCTCTCAGGGTCAGCTTCACACGTGTCTACATTGGTCATGGCCGCGGTATGAATTAACGCATTGGGTTGGTAGGTTTTAAAAACCTGCAAAACATCCACTTCATTTGTGATGTCTAGAGAAACATACGTGTAATTTAAATTTCCTGTAAGGCGATTTGGGCCTTTAGCGGTGGCGATTAATTTAATTGCAGGAAACTGGCTCAGCAAGTGAACTAGTTTTTGACCTAAAAGGCCATTGGATCCCGTAATTAAAATCGTTTGTTCCATGCTATATTATGAGGCAATTTGCCTTCTAATTTCTTTCAATAAGTCGCTAGCACCCGCGGAAATTAATTGATCTGCTAGTTTTTGACCTAATTCAATCGGATTTTTTCCTACTAAGGAAAACTCGATTTTTTGTTGGCCATCTAAGCTTAAAACTCCACCAATCAAATTTACAATATCTTTTTCAATTTGAGCATGTCCATAAACTGGTACACTGCAACCTCCGTCCAATTTTGATAATAGTTCCCGTTCCGCTAAAATGCATATTTCGGTCGCCTCATGATTGCATGCGGATCGAATCGTGTTTTGCAAATCAGTGGACAGTGTCTTCGCACATTGAATAGCCACCGATCCTTGACCCACCGCGGGGATAAATTGATCCAAAGGTAAATGTTCTGAAATATAAGCCGACATATCCATTCGATATACACCAGCATAAGCTAGGATCATCGCATCGCAGTCGCCATTTTTCAATTTCTCTAACCGTGTTTGTAAATTACCTCGCATTTCCACCGGCTTTAACGCAGGAAAATAATGTCCTAAAAATGCCCTTCGCCTAGTGGATGATGTCCCTATATGACAAGCTTGTTGGGTATTTAATGTGAAGTTGGGGTCCAAGCTAAGCAAGACGTCGTGCGATTTTTCTCTTTCCGTAAATGCGATTAATTTTAAATCTTCGGGAAGGGTTGACGGGAGATCTTTGGCAGAATGTTGGGCAATGTCAATGTCACCATTTCGCAACATTTGTTCTAATTCTTCGGTGAAAACCCCTTTTGATCCAATTTTCGAAAGCGAACGATCTAAAATTTGATCACCTTTGGTCGATATCGCAATTAATTCATAGTTGAGCCCCGCCTTTTCCAAATAAGAGCCAATGTAATTTGCCTGCCAAATGGCAAGAGCTGAATTTCGGGTGCCTATTTTAATTTTTCGCATGGAAAATTCTGATTAATTGAAGCGAAAGATCTAAGTGTAGCATTTTGGCGCGTGCATTTCTCTCTAAATGATAATGTACCTCTGAAACTTTTTCGCTCATTTTTCCGATGGCATCGCCCGTCAATGTTTTTGAAAAATTTTCAATGAATCCGCGTTCCTTTTCAAGCGATTTAATAAGCTGAGAGGTTCCTGATATTTGGTATAAACATTGCCTAAAAATATGTAAAGTATGTTCCAATACACTTTTTTGATCCTCCTTGCTGAATGCGTCAAACTGGTCGGCCAATAAAGAAAGTTTGATCAGATTTTTTGAATACACTGCACGCATCCATTCAGCAAACCAGGTCGTTGCACTCATGTTTTCATTCACCGCTTTTTCCAAAGCCCAAGCAATGTTTCCCTCGCAGGTAATCGCCAGTTGCTGCGCTTTTTCAAGTTCAATACTAGTTTTTTGAGCCAGAAAAGGGGCTAAATCTTCTTCTTCGACAGTTCCTATGTTAATTCGTTGGGTCCGCGAGATAATCGTAGTCAGCAACTTTTGTGGATCCGAACAAATTAAAATAAATAATGTCGATGAGGGAGGTTCTTCTAATGTTTTCAATAAAGCGTTTCCCGAGGATAAATTCAGTGTTTCCGCATTCCAAATAAAAACAATTTTGAAAGGAGCCTCAAAAGGCTTGAGGCTAATTTTTTGAATCAGCTTTCTCGTTTCTTCTACGGGTATATTTCCTTGTCTATTGCCTTCCGCACCTAAATAAGTTAACCAATCGGCTAGGGTACGGTAGGGTGATTCCAACATAAATTTTCTCCACTCAGGCAAGAATGCATCAGATTCAGCTTCTTTGACTTTTTTTGTCGTAATCGAAGGAAATAAATATACGATGTCTGGATGTATTCCTTTGTGGACTTTTTGGCAACTAGGACAAGTTCCACATGCGTCGTCGCCTTCCCTTTGGGTGCAGAATAAATAGGATATAAATGCCAAAGCCATGGCTGTTTGTGCACCACCCGTAGGTCCCTGAAACAATTGGGCATGCGCGATGTGCTGATTTTGCACGGCATTGCTTAATTGCTTTTTGACCACATGTAAACCTGGGATGTCCTGAAATCGCATGGAGGATTATGAGAAAGTACTAATTTCGGAAAGTTGCTTCCTCTTTCCAAATTTGTTCAATGAGTTCGGCCGAATTTTCTGGTAATTCTTGATTTCTTTCTTTTGCCCATTTTTTTGCGTTGGCTAATGCTTTGTCAAATTCATATTTTTTTACGTCTGGATACTCCCCCCAAGTTAACGAAGGGATGAATTTGGGTAAAAATTGGATGCCGCTTATATTACAATGATTGCCCACCAACGTCCCTGTATTAAATCTTGTGCCGATACCCGTGGTGACGAAATCTCCCATGATTACTCCCAGCGATTTGGTATTTGTCTTACGCGGTTTTGCCGTGGAGTAGTCGAAAATATCCACCTCATTTAAATCATTTTTAACATTCGAGGTACAAGTCATCGCTCCCCAGTTGCAAAATGACCCTATAATCGACGATCCCGCGTACCCATCATGCCCTTTATTTGAATAGGGGTAAAAAATGGAATTGCTTATTTCACCCCCTACTTTACAATGAGGCGCAACGGTAGTGAACGGCCTTATTTTGGCACCTAAGTTGGTGCACGAATGATCTAAAATAGCCGCAGGTCCTTGAATGAGCGTGCCTATCTGAATGCTAACGTGTTTTCCAATATAAATCGGTCCTTGGCTTGCATCCAAAATACTACCTTTTAAATCTGCCGTGGCGTCTATAAAGCAATTTTCAGGATGGATGATGATATTCCCCTTTTCTATTAGCTTTTCATGGTCAAAGGCATTCGGATTTATTTCCTTTGTAAGAAATGCTGCATTTAAACGTAGAAGGTCCTCGAATTTTGAGAAAAATACCGGATTAGCTTGGGAGTTAGTATTATTCCATTCGGCCGACGGTACCCCTAAACCTCTATAGGCTATAAGCTGTCCTTGAAAATATAAGCTCGTTTGCTCAGGTAAGTCATGTAGTTCTTGAATGAGCTCTTGGCTTGGGAGGACTGACCCTAAAATATGTATTGCATTAGGATGTGGCGCGATTACACCCCAGCTCACTTTTACTTGCGTGGCGGCACTCCATTTTTCATGAATTTTTGATAGGCCAATCCAATGCTCGGCTAGGCTACGTATATAGCTAATCGGTCGAAGGTTTTGGGTGATTTTTGGATCGTCAAAAAGATGTATGGCTTTCTCCATGATGCAAATTACAAAAAAAGCCTCGACAAGATTATTGAAGAGGCTTTGATGTATGATTTTGAAGAAACTTAGCTCTTCGCGTAACGCTTGTTGAATTTATCTACACGTCCTGTTGTATCTAATAACACATTTTTACCTGTATAAAAAGGATGTGATTGTGAAGATACCTCGACTTTGTAAACCGGGTAAGTTGCACCTTCAAATTCCGTTGTTTCTGTTGTTGCTGCGCAAGAACGGGTTAAAAACTTGTAATCTGAAGATAAATCATGGAATACGACTTGTTTGTATTCTGGATGGATGTCTTTTTTCATTTTATTTTTTTTCGGACGATTCCCTGCCGTCATTTTATTTGTATCCATGAGACCATTGGGATGAGGGCTCATTTAATCGGGTTGCAAAAATAGTCATATTTTATAAATCTAACAAAGTTTTTACGTTATTTTTTTTGTGTTTTTTGGATCAATGTAAGCGTAATTTAAATCCAAAAAATATTTTTATTGCACTTTTCTAAGAGGCATCTTGCTTAATGATTTGAATAGATGGCTTTTAAATATTGCAATTTAAATATGCGTCTTTTTTAATGTTTTTTTGAGAAAATAATGTTTGCAAGTGGATACGTTTTTTTCTAATTTTACTAAGAAGGAATTCATGAAAAAATGCCGATTTATTTGATGGTATTCCGCCCTAGTTTTAAGCATTTTAAAATTATATCTTTAAGAAACAAATGTACGTAATTAAAAGAGACGGTCGTCGCGAATCTGTCAAGTTTGACAAAATCACAGCCAGGATAGAAAAACTCTGTTACAGTTTAGATCCCTTTTTTGTCCAACCATTAGAGGTGGCCAGAAAAGTTATCTCTGGTTTGTATGATGGAGTCAAAACGACTGAATTGGATAATTTGGCGGCGGAGACGGCGGCATCGTTGACGACTAAACATCCTGATTATGCGGTACTTGCAGCCAGGATTGCCATTTCTAATTTACATAAGAATACCTTAAAATCGTTTTCGGCTACGATGAAGCGGCTATTCACCTATTTGGATCCTAAAACTGGACAAAATGCAGCTTTGTTATCGAAGGAGGTTTATGATATCATTAAGAAGAATGCGGTAGAGTTGGATGAGGCGATTATTTACGACCGTGATTTTGGGTATGATTATTTTGGATTTAAGACGTTAGAGAAATCGTATCTATTAAAATTAGAGGGTCAAATAGCTGAGCGCCCGCAACATATGTTGATGCGTGTGGCCGTAGGTATTCATCAAACTGATATTGCTTCTGCCATTGAGACCTACAATTTACTTTCAGAGCGTTGGTTTACGCATGCAACCCCTACTCTATTTAATGCGGGTACTCCAAAGCCACAGATGTCGTCTTGTTTTTTATTGACTACACAAGATGATTCGATTGAAGGAATTTACGATACGTTAAAACAAACAGCTAAAATTTCACAATCGGCTGGTGGCATAGGTTTAAGTATACACAATATTCGTGCGACAGGTTCTTATATCAAGGGTACTAATGGCACGTCCAATGGCATTATTCCTATGCTTCGTGTCTTTAATGATACGGCGCGTTATGTTGATCAGGGTGGTGGAAAACGTAAAGGTTCTTTTGCGATCTATTTGGAGCCTTGGCATGCGGATGTTTTTGAATTCTTGGAGTTAAAAAAGAACCATGGTAAGGAAGAGATGCGTGCAAGGGATTTGTTTTATGCCCTTTGGATTCCAGATTTATTCATGAAGCGTGTAGAAGATAATGAGGAGTGGTCTTTATTCTGTCCACATGAGTGTCCGGGATTATCGGATACGCATGGAGAAGAGTTTGAGGCATTATACCATAAATATGAGTTGGCCGGTAAGGCGCGTCAGGTGGTTAAGGCTCAGGAATTATGGTTTAAAGTGTTGGAATCTCAAACTGAGACGGGAACGCCATACATGTTGTATAAAGACCATGCGAATAGCAAATCGAACCAAAAGAATTTAGGTACGATTAAGTCATCCAATTTGTGTACTGAAATTATTGAATATACGTCGAAAGATGAAGTAGCCGTTTGTAATTTGGCTTCGTTGGCCTTGCCTAAATATGTGAAGGCCAATGACAAAGGTGTGAATGAATTTGATCATGCTAAATTATATGACGTAACTAAATCGGCGACTAAGAATTTAAATAAGATTATTGACGTCAACTACTATCCAGTACCGGAGGCTCGTAATTCAAACTTACGCCACAGGCCTATTGGATTAGGGGTTCAGGGATTAGCGGATGTGTTTATTATGTTGAGAATGCCTTTTGAGTCACCTGAGGCACAACAATTAAACAAAGATATTTTTGAAACCATTTATTATGCTTCCATGGAGGCATCGATGGAATTGGCGATTAAAGAAGGACCTTATTCTACTTGGGAGGGTTCACCTATTTCCAAGGGTATTTTCCAGTTTGACATGTGGAATGTTACGCCTAGTTCAGGCCGTTGGGATTGGGAGAGTTTGCGAGAGAAAGTAGTCAAAAATGGGGTTCGTAATTCTTTGTTGGTCGCGCCAATGCCTACCGCCTCGACTTCACAAATCTTAGGAAATAACGAATGTTTTGAGCCATATACTTCGAATATTTATGCTCGACGTGTATTGTCAGGTGAATTTGCGGTGGTAAATAAGCACTTGTTGAAGGACTTGATCAAATTAGGATTATGGAATGAATCCATGAAAAATAAATTGATTTCTGCGAATGGTTCGGTACAGGGTATTCCTGAAATTCCTAAAGATCTTAAGGAATTGTACAAAACGGTTTGGGAGATTAAGCAAAAAACTATTTTGGAAATGGCTGCTGACCGTGGGGCTTACATCTGTCAGTCCCAAAGTTTAAATATTCACATTCAAGATGTGAATTTTGGCAAGCTAACTTCGATGCACTTCCATGCTTGGAAACTTGGTTTGAAAACTGGCATGTACTATTTACGTACAAAAGCAGCTGCAGATGCCATTAAGTTCACGGTAGAGAAGCAAGCTGAAGTTCAAATTGAGCAAACCAATAATGTGAATGAAACGGAAATGCAATATGCTGCGCACACGGCAGAGGCTGCAGCTTCCTTTTCTACCGATGCCGCACAAAATCAGTCTGACATGGCTTGTTCTTTAGATAATCCGGAGTCATGCGAGGCTTGTGGTTCATAAGAATAAATGAAAAGCACATATTTAAATCACTTGATTGAGAAGTCAAGTGATTTTTATGTTTTAATGAGATAATTGCCATGGTAAATAAGAGAAGGCTTTTTCTATTTTTTTTGGGTTTAATGTTGTTCGCGGCATTTCTGCGTTTATACCACATCAACTCATTCGGACTTTTTGGAGATGAAAAACAAAGTGCATTAATCGCAGTGGCCAATACAAATTTTGGTGGTATGAGAGAATTGTTGACCCCTCCTGCCACTTTTACTCCATCCGATTTTTGGGAAAGCCGTGGTATTAAATCGTGGTTGGATGCAGATGCCCGAGGAGATGTTAGTGGTAATAGTTTGGTTCACGATATGATGTTAAAGTTATTCGCCACACTTTTTGGTAAGAGCGATGGTGCCTTAAGATCTGTTTCTGTTTTTTTTAATTTAATGACATTATGGTTATTATTTTATTGGGCTAGAAGACAAAAGTCAAATCAGGAATTTTGGCCTTTAGGAATCTTGTTGTTAGCTGTCATAGAACCTTTTTTTGTGATTTATAGCCAACAAGCTAGAAATTACACGACAAGTATATTTTTCACTACTGCAAGTAATTATTTCTTTTGGAATTTAGTCGACAAAGTTGATCAGACTACGGCTAAACCTAAGGATTTAGTAGGTTGGATATTGGCGAGTTTGTGCGCACTTTTTAGTACATATTTGACCGCTTTGGTATTAGTGGGACAATTTATTTATCTTATTTTTGTGTCAAAATCACCATGGAACAAAATAAAAAACATGGCTATTGGGTCTTTTGCTTTTGTAATTCCTTTTGTTTCTTGGATGTATTGGGGGCCAGGTCAATATTTTTTTAATTATCAAAAAGATGCAGGTAAGCAATATTTAAATTATTTAAATTTTAATGGACCTGTCATTGGCTGGATTGAGGAGTCTAATTTGATTAATTTATTTAAAAGGAGTGTAGTTATTTTATCCGACATTTTTTTTCTAACGAATGATCTTTATAGACGGCATGGCAAGTTTGGAGTTATTATGCTTGTGGTTTTTTTCTTTTTAGTGATTACTTGGGTCACAAAAATCAAAGAAAAAAACGAGAAAAATTTCTATATTTTTGGCCTTATTCAAATTTTGCTACCTGTTTTGGTTTTAATCATTACGGCTATTGATGCGGGAACTACGACTGGTTTTTTCTTAAGGTATGCAAGCTTTGGAATTCCATTTGGAATTTTCATATCTGCTGGTCTAATTGAACATTTATTCAAATCAAATATTTGGATTAAGAGCTTATGTGCGCTGGTTGTATTCACCCAACTATATTTTTTGATTTTCCAGATTAAGCCCTTATATAGTGATTCACACCAAAAATATACATTTTCAGAAAATAGAAGCAAAAATCCATATCCATTAATTGCAGAAAAAATCATTAGTAGCTATCAGCCAGGTGATACGGTTTTATATCCTTCAAAAATGAATAACTTTTTAAACGCCAAAAATCTTCAAACAAGGGTTGCAGACGTTTCAGATGCTCAGTTGGTCAACTTATATTTTAATAGTCAAATGAATTTTGTTCAAAAAATAGATACTATCTACAAAGATTCTGTAATTTTAAAAAAGAAAGACGGTCAAAAAATTCTTATTTTTGATTTTAAACAAGGTAAATACCGCTTTTAAAAAATATGCCAGTTTTCACACCACAAGTTTCATTTGTTATACCAGTTTATAACGAAGAGAGTAATCTTCCCATGTTAGTAGATCGGATTGTGAAAATAATGGATCAGTCCTCCATTCATTTAGAGGCTGTTTTAGTGGATGACGGTAGTCGAGATAACTCTCGTCAAATTCTTCAGCAATTGGCCATAAGTGATTCTCGTTTTCATGTCATTTTACTTTCTAGAAATCATGGGCATCAATTGGCGCTGACCGCAGGATTATCCGTTGCTCGTGGGAGTGAAGGGGTATTTGTTTTAGATGGCGACTTGCAAGATCCCCCAGAATTAATGGACACTTTTTATAGTAAATACAAAGAAGGTTATGATGTGGTATATGCCATCAGAGAAAAGCGAAAGGAAGTATTTTATAAAAGATTTGCCTACTTTATTTTTTATCGAATTTTAAAGAAAATTGCAAATATCGAAATTCCATTAGATAGCGGAGATTTCTCATTCATCAGCAGAAGAGTTGTGGATGTGTTAAATAAAATGCCGGAGGAAAGCCGCTTTATTCGTGGTATGAGAACATGGATTGGGTTTAAGCAAATTGGGATTACCTATGACCGACAAGAAAGAGCTTCAGGTAATTCGAAATATTCTTTTGGTAAATTAGTCCAATTGGCACTCAATGGAATTTATAACTTCAGTGAATTTCCAGTGAAATTTGTCATGATTTTGGGTGGTATTGCTATTAGCTCCTCCGTTTTATACCTAATTTCTGTCATTATTAAAAAGATGTTTTTCGATCAAGTCATTGAAGGATTTACAGCTTTACTTTTTGTGGTTATATTATTTGGTGGAATTCAATTGCTGGCTATAGGGATTTTAGGTGAATATATTTTACGTATATTTTTTCAATCAAAAAGCCGGCCTAACTTTATTATAGAAACAGAAATTCTTGATGGCAAAGTAAATATTGATATTTAAATTGAAATGCCATATTCATTTTTAACAATGCTGAAATTTCCTATATTAATTTTCGATTATATTTATTTTTGAACTTCTGAATTATTTAAAAAATACCGGTATTAAATCGATTGAAAAATATGGCTAGAATTGCTTTGTTTATTTATTCACTCATTGGAGCATTAAATCTTTTATCTGCCATAATTGAACAGCCCCTACTTCGGACGTTAACTAAGCCTTTGTTGATGCCGATGCTCATGCTGTATGTTTTTTCTCAAACCCATATTTTAAACCGAAATAAATTAATTTTCATTCTCGTTTTTGCTTGGCTTGGGGACCTTTTTTTATTAATTCCAGGAAATTCACCACTCTATTTCCAATTAGGCTTAGGCTCATTCTTGATTATGCAAATAGCTTATATTCGTTTATTTTCATCACAAAGTTCTGCGGGTAGGTTTAATGTAGGCCAATGGTTTTCATTGCCTATCATTCCTGTACTCATTTACGTCGTTGGATTTTTAGCTTTTTTACTGCCTCTTATCCCAACCGCTTTATATATCCCCGTTGGATTGTATGCGCTGGCGCTAGGTTCAATGCTTTATTCTGCCTTCTTGAGAAAAATGGATTCTTCCTATTATTTTATATTTATTGGTGCTATCTTTTTTGTCATTTCCGATAGCTTATTAGCTTTAGTCAAGTTTTATTACTCTTTTTCAGGGAATTCAATTTACGTGATGTTTACTTATATCTTGGCCCAATTGCTACTCATCTTAGGTTTGTGTAAATTGCGGTCCAAGAATTAATTGATTGGCATGACGGTTTCTACATTGACTCCTACAAACTTATCGGAATTAGCTGAAAAATTACAAGGATCCTTGTTCACGGACACCGTGATGCGGACTTTATATGCAACCGATGCATCTGCCTACCGTGAAATGCCTTTAGGCGTGGCCATACCTGAGACGATTGAGGATATTCAAACGTTAATTTCTTTTGCAGATTCTCATCAAATTCCATTAATTCCAAGGACAGCAGGTACGTCTTTAGCGGGCCAAGTGGTAGGTTCGGGTCTAGTGGTGGATGTTTCTAAGTATTTCAATCGCATTTTAGAAATAAATAAAGAGGAATCTTATGTTTGGGTAGAGCCCGGAGTCGTTCGCGATGTATTGAATGTGGAATTGAAAAAACAAGGCTTGTTTTTTGGCCCTGAAACCTCTACGGCAAATCGTGCCATGATGGGTGGAATGCTTGGAAATAATGCCTGTGGATCTAACTCGATTGTTTATGGGTCTACCCGTGATCATGTTTTAGCCGTTGAGGGGTATTTGTCTGACGGTACCTTTGTGACCTTTGAAGCGGAAGACCCATTTAAAACGCTTTCCACTTTGTCTGATGGCAGTCGCTTGCATAAAATTTACAAGGAAACACTTCGTGTTTTATCAGACCCAATCATTCAAAATAATATCATTTCGGAGTTCCCTAAACCTAGCATTAAGCGCCGAAATACAGGTTATGCACTCGATATGTTAGTTAATTCGAGTCCTTTTATAGCGGGGAAGCCGAGCTTCAACTTTTGTAATCTACTCGCAGGTTCCGAAGGGACCCTTTGTTTTACTACCCGTATTAAATTGCATGTCGATCCCTTGCCACCCGCGCATTTGGGTTTAGTTTGTGCTCATTTTAATACCATCGATGAAGCTTTAAAAGCTAATTTAATTGCCTTGGCGTTTAATCCGTCCGCATCTGAATTAATGGATCACTACATTTTGGAGTGTACTAAGGCTAACCAAGAACAAAGTCAAAATCGTTTCTTTGTACAGGGTGATCCAGGGGCTATTTTGGTCGTTGAGCTAAGAGGGGATGATGCAGATAAAGTAGCTATTCAAGCCCAGGAATTAGAGAAGGCCATGCGGACTGCAGGATTTGGCCATCATTTTCCTTATATAAAGGGTGATGGTGTAAAAAAAGTATGGGATTTGAGAAAGGCTGGCCTCGGCCTACTTTCAAATTTACCAGGAGATGAAAAGGCCGTGGCTGTGATTGAAGATACTGCTGTGGATGTGCAAGATTTGCCCGCGTTTATAGCAGAATTCAACGAGATTCTGACAGCTAATCATTTATATTGTGTGCATTATGCTCATGCAGGTTCTGGTGAACTGCATTTAAGGCCAATTATTAATTTAAAAACGGAGGAGGGGCATCAACAGTTTCGGCATATTGCAGAAGAAATTGCCCGACTCGTTAAAAAATATCAGGGTTCTCTTTCAGGGGAACACGGTGATGGCAGATTAAGAGGAGAATTTATTCCTTGGATGGTCGGGGAAGCGAATTTTCAATTGATGCGGGATTTAAAATCATGGTGGGATCCAAAAGGAATTTTCAATCCTAATAAAATAGTGGATACACCGCCTATGGACACTTTTTTGCGGTATGATGCGGGCCAACAAACACCTGAATTCAATACAGCTTTTCGATATAAGGATCAAGATATTTTGCAGCATGCCGAGCAATGTAATGGCTCAGGGGATTGCCGAAAAACACCTATTTCGGGAGGTACTATGTGTCCGTCTTTTATGGCAACTCGAAATGAAAAAGAAACGACCCGGGCCCGTGCTAATATCCTAAGAGAATTTTTAACGCGTTCTACGCAAACCAACCGATTTGATCATAAAGAGATTAAGGAAGTAATGGATTTGTGTTTGGCATGTAAAGGTTGTAAGGCCGAATGTCCTTCCAACGTTGATGTGGCGAAATTGAAAATGGAGTTTTTATACCAATACCAAAAAGAGAACGGTACCCCCTTGCGGAGCTGGTTAGTAGGCCATTTTGCCACCATTTCTTCATTGGCATCTTATGTACCCTCATTATATAACTTGGTGATGGGGACTCCAATGATACGCCGATTAGCTAATAAATTGGTTGGTTTTCATCCAGATAGAACGATGCCTTTATTGGCCAATCAAACATTATGGTCATGGCTGAAAGGAAGAAAGTCTATTTCATCCACTAAATCATTGTATTTGTTTGTCGATGAATTTACGAATTTCAATGATGTCGAAGTAGGTAAAAAAACAGTTTTACTGTTAGAAAGATTAGGTTACGACGTCAAAACCATTCCACATCCTATCTCTGGACGTTCATTTTTGTCCAAAGGTATGCTGGATGAAGCACGCCATTTAGCTCAAGCCAATGTGGAATTATGGTCAGGCTTAGTCAGTGAAAATATCCCTTTAGTGGGCATCGAGCCATCTGCGATACTTACTTTTCGAGACGAGTATCCCGATTTAGTTTCAGAGGCTTGGCTTGATAAGGCCCAGCAATTGAGTAAAAATGTGTTCTTGTTGGAAGAGTTTATCGCTCGTGAGGCAGATGCCAAACGCATCCATAAAACTGCTTTCAAACAGGAAAAACGCTTATTAAAATTGCATGGGCATTGCCAACAAAAAGCCATGAGTTCTTTGGTGGCCGCCAAAAAAGCATTGTCTTTGCCTGAAAATTACGAAGTCCAACTCATTCCATCGGGCTGTTGTGGCATGGCAGGTTCTTTCGGGTATGAAAAAGAACATTATGATTTGTCGATGCAAATAGGGGAGTTGATTTTATTCCCAGCGATCCGCGCTCAAGATATCGAAACTGAAATAGTGGCTTCAGGTACGAGTTGCCGGCATCAAATTCATGATGGAACCCAGCGACATGCCAAGCATACCGCTGAGATTTTATTTGAAGCTTTAGTTTAAACACTGCATTTCACAGGCTCACTTAATCGAAATATATGGTTTGAAGGTTTAGAATTTCCAACGAACAAATGCCTCCATAGCCTCATATTCGGCTAAGCCTAAATGGTTGTAAATTTGGGCAGTTCCTCTATTTCGATCTTCAGCTCGTTGCCAAAATTCGCGGGAATCATCTCCTTGGAATACCACCCCATCTTTTTGGGATTGATGTTTGAAAATACCCATCCTTTTTTTGAAAACCTGGTCTGGGGACATGGGAACGGCCATTTCGATTTGGTCAATATCCCACTCGGCCCAAGCACCCTTATACAACCAAACCCAGCAATTTTTCATGTATTCACGATGCTTGATTCTAGAAATAGCTTCAAATATAGCATCCAAGCATACTTTATGAGTTCCATGTGGGTCGGCTAAATCACCCGCAGCGTAAATTTGATGCGGTTGGACTGTCTCGATCAAATCAATAATTAGTTGAATGTCATTTTCTGCCAATGGATTCTTTCGTATAGTACCCGTTTCATAAAAGGGCATTTCCAAGAAATGAGCATTTTCTTTTTTAATGCCGACAAAGCGACAGGTATTTTTAGCTTCTCCTTTTCTAATTAAGCCTTTAATTTGTCGGACTGCATCTATATCTAGTTCGGAATCTTTTTTATTCTTTAAAAATCGAACCGCGTCCTTGTATATTTTATTGGCTTTTGGATTTGCACTTTCGAACTTTTCATTGAAATCAACTACAAATTCAGCGAAACGTAAAGCTTCATCATCTGCCACAGCAATGTTACCTGTAGTTTGATAGGCCACATGAACTTCATGGCCTTGGTCTTGAAGACGTTGAAATGTTCCACCCATCGAAATAATATCATCATCTGGATGGGGGCTAAAAATGATAACCTTTTTCTTAGCTGGAAAAGCTCTTTCTGGTCTATTGGTATCATCTGCGTTTGGCTTTCCTCCGGGCCAACCAGAAATCGTGTGTTGTAAATAGTTAAATACTTCGATATTTATTTCATAAGCTTGGCCATATAAGGAAAGTAAATCAGATAGCCCGTTTTCATTGTAATCCTTGTTGGTCAACTTCAACACCGGTTTTTCTAAGTGAAGCGACAGGTGAGTAACTGCCTTTTTGATCATTTTTCGATCCCACGTTACGGAGTCGACTAGCCATGGGGTTTTAATTCGAGTAAGCAATGCCGCTGCCGTTTCATCTAAAATAAAGGTGGCGTTCGTGTGTTGTTGTATATAAGATGCGGGAATGTCGGAAGTCACTTGGCCTTCGACAGCTTTTGCTACACTTTCAGCTTTGTGTTCACCCCAGGCCAACAAAACAATTCGTTTGGCTTGCATGATTTTGTCAATTCCTAAGGTGATCGCTTTTTTGGGAACTTTGGCCAATCCTCCAAAATCTACTGCCGCATCTATTTTGGTATTGATGTCTAAGGTCATTAATCGAGTCTTCGAATTAATTAACGATCCTGGCTCATTAAATCCAATGTGACCATTTCGCCCTATTCCTAATAAATGAAAATCCAATCCCCCTAGTTTTTCTATCTTATCTTCATAGTCCTTACAAAACTCAGGTATTTTTTCGATGGGCAATGTTCCATCAGGTAAATGGTAATTTGTTACCGGTATGTCAATTTGGTCAAAGAGTTGCTCTTTCATGAATCGCACATAACTTTGAACAGAATCCGGCTCCATGGGGTGGTATTCGTCTAAATTAAACGTGATGACATTTTTGAAACTTAAGCCCTCTTCTTTGTGCATCCAAATAAGTTCTTGGTATACTTTTTTCGGTGAAGAACCCGTGGCTAATCCCAAAACGGCTGGTTTATTTTCCTTCGTTTTTTGCCTGATTAATGCGGCTATTTCTAGGGCAACGGCCTTTGATGCTTTATCAGAATCGGCGAAAATTTGTGTCGGGATTCTTTCATGACTGATTGCGTGTTCCATAATTAATTTTTTACCTGAGATGCTACCACAATAAAATCTAAATCTAACGTGTCAAATAATCGCAATATTGTTTTAATAGATGGATTCCCTTTTCCGAGTTCAATGGAATGAATGGTTTTAATGGCTACCCCACTTTTTTCACTCAATTCTTCCTGTTTTAATCTCAGGGTACTTCTTTTTTCCCTAACTACTTTTCCAAATATTTTTAAATCCATCAGCGATCATTCAATGAGTAAAAATAGGTGGAATATATTAAATATAAAAATATCGGAAATATGTTACCGATTATTTAAAAATATTATATTTTAATATTTTTATGATGAGTTGTCATTAAAATTGGGTATTGTGCATTAAATTTGTGTTTATGTATATTATTATTCGCGCCCTTATCATTCTTTTTGTTTGCCTAAGTTTCTCTAACCTTGTTTTTGGTCAGAAGTCTACGCTTAGTGGCTATGTAAAAGATGCCCTTAATGGGGAGGGTTTAATCGGTGCTAATGTGTACGTAAAGGAATTGAAAGTAGGGAATTCTTCAAATACCTACGGTTTTTACAGCATTACGCTAAATCCTGGTGAATATACCTTGGTTTTCAGTTCAACTGGCTATGAAAAAATAGAACGAAAAGTCCAATTTTCGGGAGTCTCTCAAGTACTTAATTTAGAATTAAAATCGTCTAATATGGAATTAGATGAGGTTACAGTTAATGCTAGAGCCATTGACGAAAATGTAAAAGGAATTGAAATGTCGGTGAATAAAATTGACATTAAAACCATTCGTAAAATACCTGCATTATTAGGAGAAGTTGATTTAGTAAGGGCCATTCAGCTCCTACCAGGGGTGTCTACCGTGGGAGAAGGCGCTTCAGGTTTTAATGTTCGCGGCGGGGGTGTAGATCAAAATCTAGTTTTATTAGATGATGCTCCTGTGTACAACTCATCCCATTTATTTGGCTTTTTCTCCGTATTTAATCCGGATGCGGTTAAAGATGTGAAGCTTTATAAAGGGGGTATTCCTGCTCAATATGGCGGGAGGGTGTCTTCTATTTTGGACGTAAAAATGAAGGAAGGCAATTCTAAAAAGCTTGAAGTTAATGGGGGTATAGGGGTTATATTTTCTCGTTTTTCAATTGAGGCGCCCATTATAAAAGATAAAGCTTCTTTTATTTTTGCCGCAAGAAGGTCTTATATTGACATTTTAGCCAAGCCTTTTTTAACGGGTAATAATGCGAATGCCTCATTTAATTTTTATGATTTAACGGCCAAGGTTAACTATAACATCAATGCTAAAAATACGGTTTTCCTTTCTGGTTATTTTGGCCGCGATGTTTTTGGAACAAGTTTTGGTTTTAATTGGGGAAACGGAACGATCTCATCACGTTGGAATCACGTCTTTTCTGAAAAATTATTCATGAATGCAACGGCTTTTTATAGCAATTATGATTATTTGTTGGACTCAGATATTGAAAATAAAAGACCAAATGATTCATTTAAATGGTCATCTAATATTGAAAATTTGAGTATTAAACCTGATTTTACGTATTATGTAAATCCTAATAATACTATAAGTTTTGGGGGTCAAATCCTTTCTTATGAATTTAAGCCAGGAAAAGCGGCAGCCACATCCAATGGGGAGAAACGGGAATTTGGTCAGGCCAATAAAAAAGGAACCGAGTCATCGGCCTACCTAAGTCAAGAATTAAAAATCTCGCCTATTTTTTCTGTTCAGTATGGAATGCGATATTCGTATTATGATTATCAGAGCTTGAACGGGGAGTATTATGATCGTATAAAAGTTCCTATTTCAACTGAAAATGCTTCGGGATATATTTTAAAAATCAATAAAACGGATCCTAATGCCACGGTAGCCTTCTACGGAAATTGGGAGCCTCGGCTCTCCTTGAATTTAAATATAGGTAAGAATGCATCCATAAAAACAAGTTACAATCGGCTAGCTCAATATGTGCATTTGATGTCGAATACGGCAGCTTCCACTCCTTTGGATGTTTGGACCTCGTCGACCAATAATATAAAACCACAGATAGCAGACCAAATTGCCTTGGGATATTTTAAAAATTTAGGACCTGATGGAAATAACTATGAAACTTCAGTCGAGGTGTACTATAAGTCGATGCAAAATCAAATTGATTATGCTGATCGGGCTAATTTATTTTTAAACCCATATTTTGAAAAAGATCTCTTATTTGGTGATGGACGTGCCTATGGAATTGAATTTTTTGTCAAGAAAAATGTTGGCAAGTTGACAGGTTGGATTAGCTATACCTTAGCTCGGACCGAACGAAAAATTGAAGGGTTAAATGGGGGCGAATGGTATGCTAACAGGTATGATCGTACTCATACCTTGAACGTAATAGGTCAGTATAGCCTAAGCGACAAATGGTCTTTTGGCGCTAATTTTGCCTATATAACCGGTGTTCCTTATTCGATTCCTACACAAAAATACATCTATGAGGGCATCGCGTATCCGCAAACCTTACCTGGGACACGAGGAAATATTAGGGTTCCAGATTATAATCGATTGGATTTATCGGCTACCAAGAAAAACAAAAAAGCCATATTTGGCAAAGGGACTTCTGAATGGGTTTTCTCTATTTATAATGTGTACAACCGAAAAAATCCTTTTTCTATTTATACCAGGCCTAATGAAGATAATTCAATGAAAACAGAGGCGGTACAGTTATCTATTATTGGTTCTTTTGTTCCAGCAATCACCTATAATTTTTCATTTTGATGAAGGCAAATACCTCGATTTTATTTGTTTTGATCTTAGGACTCACATTGAGTTCTTGCGAGGATATCGTGACTTTAAATACGCCTAGTTCGGATCATTATATGGTGATTGAGGCCACATTAACTAATGTGCTAGGACCTCAAAAAATTATTTTATCTAGATCCCAAGACTATTTTGACAATACAGATGCCCCCAAAATTGTAGGAGCTAACGTGTCAATTTCAGATAATGAAGGTCGGGAATATTTATTTAAAGAGTCTAAAGCTGATATGGGTACTTATGTTTGGACACCCACAACGCCGACAGACATTTTCGGGAAAGTAGGTAAAACATATAAATTGACTGTAAAAGCTGCCAATGAAATTTTTACAGCTTCTGAAACGATGAAACGTGTTCCTCCGATTGATTCCATATTATATCAATTCGATGAAGCTAATCCAAGACAAGCGGCCGATGGAAAGCCTAAAAATGGATACGAAGCTCAGTTTTATGCGCGCGATCCAGTTGGAGTGGGGGATTGTTTTCGAGTGAAAGCGTATAAAAATAGAAAGCAATTTAATGGCACTCAAAATTTGGTTTTTTTCTACGATGCTGCTTTTCAAAAGGGTGCAATGGCAGATGGATTAATGTTTATTTTACCGATCCGTCGATCCATTTCCCCCGAGCTTTATGTAGCCAAGGATACAGTTAAAGTTGAGTTGTACTCTATTTCAGAGGACCAATTTAATTTTTATTCCCAGGCACGTTTGGAGTTAAATAATGCGGGTTTATTTTCTAGGCCGGCAGCAAATATCCCGACTAACTTTAAAAATATCAATCCAAATTCTTCTTTGCAGGGTGCTGGTTGGTTCGGGATTTCAGCCATTAGTTCTTTGGAAACCATTGTGGATCCCAAACAGGCTAGAAAAAATATCAAGTAAATTATTCGAAATTTATAATGAGACTGACCGTATGTGATTTCAAATAATTCATATTCGAAAATGAATTAGTCGCGGTAGTGGGTTGGACATATAAATTTGTCAACCCATGTGAGAATCGTATCTCGGGAGTGAATTTGAAATATTGGAAAAAACGCTCCAGACCAAACCCATATTCAAGCGATATATCCGAGGTATTTGCGCTAAGTGCTGAGCTCTTTTTTTTCACATTGGCCTCTATGCCTAACTTCACCCCACCGATCACGTACATCCGATGATTTTCTCGTCTTATCGATTTGTATTTGATTAATAATGGGATTTCGAGCCAAGTAGATTCCCTAGTTAATGGATTTATATCTGGTTTGGCTGGTGATAATGGGAACGAAATTTGCCTTTCATATAGGGCGATGTTGAGTCCCGTTTTTAATTCAAAATGCTTATCAAAAGCATAATTAACTAGCCCCCCAATCTGAAATCCAAAACTACGGGGTGATTGCACAATCGAATCAGCCCCTAATTTAGCACGATCCCCATTGGTTGAAAAATTGGTCGATGCAAAACCAAACAGAAAACCAAAATGAACTGGTTTCTCGTCGTAGTATTCATGAAAAATCCGCACATATTTGCTGTGTTGAGCCCGAACAGTTAGTTGGGTTAAAATTAAACAGCAAAGGATTAGTCCAGTTTTTCTTATCAATGTTATTTCTGTTTTTGTCCAATATAGATGGAGCAAATTCCACCCGTCATGGGAATCCAATTCGTTTCTGAATAGCCCACGGATTTAAATATTTGAATAAATTCGGGTCCATCTGGAAATGCTTTGACGGATTCGGGTAAGTAGGTATACGCGGATGGATCTTTCGAGATCATTTTGCCTAAAAAGGGAAGGCAATATTTGGAATAGAAGGTATACAATTGTTTCATTGGAAAATTACGTGGATTTGAAAATTCGAGAACTAAACAATAGCCTCCTGGTTTTGTCACCCGAAACATATCGGATAAACCCTTTTGTAAATTTTCAAAATTCCTCACTCCAAAACTAACGATGACCGCATCAAAACTATTGTCCGAGAAAGGAAGTTTTTCCGAATCTCCTTTTTGCAATTGGATCGTTTTTTCCAAACCCATTTTTCGGATTTTCTCTTGGCCGAACGATAGCATTCCTTCCGATATATCGACGCCAACAATCTTTTCGGGATTTATTTTTAGTGCTTCGATGGCAAAATCGCCCGTGCCGGTGGCAATATCCAACATGGTTTTAATCCCCTTATTTTGAAGTAATTTGATTGCTTTTTTCCTCCAGATAATATCGATTCCACCACTTAATAAATGGTTTAAAAAGTCGTATTGAGGAGAAATCGTATTGAACATGTTGGCAACTTGTTCTTTCTTACTTTTGGATTGGTCTTTGTAGGGTACAACCATTATTTATATTTGTTCAAATTAATCTAACTTATATTAGAATTAATTGTTCGGCAAAAATACCGATTTTATTTGGTTTAAACCGTTGACATATGGAAAATGCCCACTAATATCCACATGAGCGTAAAGCTGATGAGCATGGAGAAATTAACCAAAGCTGCTGCTATGCCGGTATCAAAATCGAACTCATCTGAATACGTAATCAAGGTCATTCCAGCGGGAAGAATCAAGCAAATCAATAACATATTGCGATATAAGTCGTTAAATGGCAAAAGATAATATAAAGTTAAACCCACACTCAAGCCTAATACGTACCTTAAGGAGAGAACTTGGAATACTTTTTGAAAAGACTTTTTAGGTAGGCGAATACTAAAATAAATCCCCATTAATAATAATACCATGGGTTTATTGCCTTTTGATATCGTTTCTATGACATCTAGGGGAATGGCAGGAATACTTAATACGGCTAGATTACAAGCTAAGCCTAAGATCATCGCTTGCAATGGGGGGAGTTTTAAAACTTTTAGAGCAATGTCTTTGGCCGGGTTTTGCTGCTGATGTTTGGAAGATAAATAGGTCCCCATGCCATAATTGACAATAAAATTGATAAATGAATTTCCCAAGTCAAACATAATGGCGTAGGTAAGACCTTCCCATCCCCATACTCCTTCGATGAGTGGGTAAGCGAATAATCCTAAATTAAAGCCCGCGCTTCCCATCGTTAGAATTCCTCGGTATTTGGGGTCTTCTTTCTTGAAAATAAGAAATCCCAACAACGAAGACATGCATCCAAATAGGGCACAAATAATGGGCATCCAAATTAATTCAGCTCTAAGATCGATCTTGATCATGGTCGTGAATACCAAAGCCGGAAAAGTGGTATGCATTAAAAAATTAGAGATCGCCTTGCCATCACTCGTTTTGATGAAACCGAAACTTTTTAATAGATATCCGAGCGATATAATGGCTAATGCGGAACCAAAAACTACGTTAGGTGAATTCATTTGGCTGGTTTAGGCAGTACGATTCTGAAAGTACTTCCTTTGTTTATTTCAGTGGATTTCAAGGTCAATTTTCCTTCGTGGTAATTTTCGACGATTCGTTTCGCTAATGTGAGGCCTAGGCCCCAACCTCGTTTTTTGGTACTAAAGCCAGGAGAAAATATTTTAGATGAGTTTTTGGGGCTTATCCCTTTTCCCGTATCCGAAATCTCAATGATGAGTTGGTTGTTTAACTTCCCATCAAATAAATGAATGTGTATTTGTCCAGTGCCACCCATCGCATCCACTCCATTTTTACAAATATTTTCAATCACCCATTCAAATAAGTATTTGTTGACATTGGCCGATTGATTGGGCAATAAACTAGACTGAATGTCAATCGTCACTTTGGTCGAAATACGTATTTTTAAATAGTTGATGAAGCTTGAAATTAATTCCAATAAATTTTCTTCTTTCAATACAGGAATAGAGCCAATGTTAGAAAAACGCGTAGTGATGGTATCCAAACGCTGAATGTCTTTTCCCAATTCAGTGACTATTTCAGGATTAATGTGCGGCTCATTGCGCAAAATTTCAACCCAAGCAGTAAGGGAGGAGAGGGGGGTGCCCAACTGGTGAGCTGTTTCTTTCGCTAAACCTACCCAAACTTTATTCTGCTCAGCTCGTCTTGAATAGGAAAAGAAAATATACCCTAGGAAGGCCATAATCAATACAACAGTAAGTTGGGACAATGGATAATACCTCAGTAATTTGAGCAATTTGGAATTCCCATAATAGATGTATTCTTTTTGAAAACCCATATCCATTTCAATTGGCTTGTTTTTTTCAGCGATAATTTCTTGAAGCTTAACCTTTAAAATAGTTTGCCTTTCATCCATCGAGGACGATTCGTTCAAGGGAATATTAATGGAGTTTAAATGCCCGCTACCATCCTTCCAAATCACCGGAATGGTATTATTTTCATTGATTTTTTTAATGCGCTCAAAAAAGAAATTGATGTCTGCATTTTCATCACTCGTCATTACATAACGGATCGTTTCTGCATATAGCTCGATTTGCTGCTTTTCGCGCTCTTCTAATTTGGAAACTAATCCATCCGTAAAATAGAGTGAAAATGCCGCCATGATGACTGAAACCGAAAAAAATGCAATTTTTAACCAAGTGTCTCGGTTGTAAAAAGCTAAGGGCAATGAAACTTCTTTAAACATCTTGCAAAATAAAGATTTCGATTCATGGGAAACAAAAGTTTTCACTTTTTATGACCATTCCTCACAAATTACTCACCGTTTATCCACAAATCAAAAATATTTTTTCTAAAGTACTATGTATAACCAAGTACCTTTTATACATTTGTGTCAACAAAAAATAAAAATAGCCAATGGATATTGAAAATACCAAGGTGCAGATGCGAAAAGGGATTTTGGAATTCTGTATTCTGCAAATTATTTCAAGGGGGGAGGTTTATGCGTCGACGATGCTCATGGAGCTGACCTCTGCTAAAATCATGGTGGTCGAGGGAACCCTTTATCCTTTATTGACCCGTTTGAAAAATGCAGGTCTTCTCGATTATAAATGGGTCGAATCTGTTTCAGGCCCACCCCGGAAATATTATGTGTTGACAGAAAAAGGGAGCACTTTTTTAACCGACCTTCATGGAACATGGGATGAGCTACATGCCTCTGTTTCTCAAATCATTCATCAACAAACACCCCAATCATAAACGAACCGTATATGAAAAAGACATTATCCATCAACATTGCTGGCATCGTTTTCCATATTGAGGAAGATGCGTATGCAACCTTAGATACTTACCTTAAATCGATCCATGCTTATTTCAAAAACTTTGAAGGGGCTAAAGATATTGTCGACGATATCGAAGCCCGAATTGCGGAAAAATTCTGGAACATTCGAGAAACTGAAAAAACGGAGGCCATTACGCAGGTACATGTAGACGCTTTAATCGCCTCCTTAGGAACTATAGCTGATTTTCAGGAGATCGAAGAGGAGGATGTTAAAAAAGAACAAACCTTCGATGATGCGCCTAAATCTGTATTTTCAAAGCCTTTTCGGAGAGATTTATCCAATAAAAAATTAGGGGGCGTCGCCTCTGGAATCGCGAACTATTTTGAGATTGACCCTATTTGGGTACGTGTCCTCCTGGTGGTAGGTTTCTTTGGATTGATTCCGTTATTGTACATCGGCAATTTTGTTTTCTGGGCCTATGTGATTTGTTGGATCGCGATTCCAGGTGAAATTAATGTAGAGGCAAAGTCTTATCGGAAGTTCTACCGAGATCCTGAAAAGAAGGTGATCGGAGGCGTGATGGCTGGAATTGCCGCTTATACAGGTTGGGACATAGGTTTACTACGCATATTAGCCGTTATTTCATTGTTCTTTTTCGGGTCTGGTGCTGCGGCCTATATTTTTATTTTGGTGATTACCCCTGAGGCAAAATCATTAACAGATAAAATGGAAATGACTGGGGAGCCTATTACTTTGGAAAATATCGAAAGAAATATTAAAGAAACGGTCCAACCAGATTCTAGTGAGGAAAAGCCCATTACTCGAATTTTACTTTTCCCATTCCGAGCCTTAGCGGCCATTTTCACGGCATTGAAGCCCATTTTGACGGGTATTCGTTGGTTTGCACAATATCTATTTGGTACTATATTGCTTATTATCGCCGTGGCATTTATGATTACTTTAATTGTATTAACGACCGCTGGGATATCTGGTTTTGATCATGGGCAGATTGGCCTATCTTTTGGAGAGGCAGCCCCCATCTTTTTATTGGTACAAGATTTACCCGCTTGGGCTGTTTATGCAGCATATGCCGCCATCATTCCGATGATTTTGGGTATTGGAATTGGAGGAATCTCTTTATTGGCCAATCGGAAATTGACCAATAAGTCCTATAAATATACGTCTACGGCCATCGCAATTGTTGGTTGGATTGGATTATTTGCCGCCTTTAGTATGGTCGGTCGCAATTTTCAGCGCACGGCTTCTTTGAACCAAATCAAGGAAATTAATGTGGATTCATCTTATGTGTTCGCTTCGAACCGTGAATCGCAGGAGACCATCTGGGAGAAAATGCTAGGGAACACAATCATAGCAGATGAATTTTTAGATGATGACGAGTTGCATGATTTTAATCGAAATGGTTTTTCACGTGCTTCTATAAGTTTAGAAGGCTATGTTGGCAAGAACATTCAAGTCATTTTATTTGCCAAATCAAATGGGAAAACGCGCGCTGATGCGGAATTGAATGCCAAGTCCATCGAATATAAATGGGTACAAAAAGGAAATCAAATCGTGATGGATAGCCATTTTGGTTTAAAGAATTTCAAATTTAGAAACCAACGCATGCGTGTAAAAGTGCTGATTCCCTATGGCGTTTCCTTCGGAATGACGCGTGATTTTGCCTTATATATCGAAAACCTATTGGATGCCGGATATTTTAAAAATGAAGAAAACGATCTTTTTATTGGTTCCAAGTGGGCTTTTACTCCTGATAAGGGATTGGTTTGTTTGAATCGAGAGCCTCAGTCTAACAGTGATTCCGATTCAGAAGATTCTGATTTTTCTGACAATCCCAAGCTCCCTAATTCGGGCGAATCTGTGAATAAGGGCGATACAAACATAGGATTTTCAATTACTAAAACCTTGCCTGATTTTTCTAGTATTGAGTTATTAGAATCTGAAACCGCAGCTATATCAATTACTCAGGGTCCTACGTATCAAATCACCTATAAATCATCAGATCAAATGGATGATTTTTCTAGCTTGGCCAAAGTGGATCAAGGAGTTCTAAAGTTTCCAAAAGTTCAGTCAGGTCTTGAAATTACGATCCAAATGCCTAGCCTAAAGAAATTGAGTTTGGGAGGGAATAGTCGAACTACGCTAAGCGGGTTTGATTTGGATAATTTGGATGTGTTATTATCTGGTTTTCACAGTTTGACTTTAAATGGGAAATCGGATCGACTCCAAGTATCGGCCAACGAATCCTCCGAGTTATTGGCGGATAATTGGCCAACTCAAAAAGCCTTCGTTTCCGTCTCAAACCAAGCTAAAATAGAGCTTAATGCAAGTGAGTTAATCAAAGGATTTAAAGGAGATCGTTCTGATATTACCTTTAAACCTTATGCTAAATTAATAGTCCAATGGAGTAAAAATGGAAAAAAATAAAAGGTCGTGCAACGAAAACAATCAGATGTACATCTTGTAGGCATCCTGAAAATTTTAGTGAATGGTTAACCAATCGCATAAAAAATTATATCACATGAAAAAAATCATATCTCTCTTTTTAATAAATCTGCTCATTTGCTTTTCCGCTTTTTCATTCGGATTCCCTCATAAATTATACCCTAATAAAGGCCTTAAGAAATCCACTTTTAAATCCACTTTTATGAAATTCAAATTATTATCTTTTATCCCACTCCTATTTTTGACCCTTAATTTATTTGGAATTCAGAATCCAACGTCAAAAAACTTTCGAGTAAATGCCTTCCATTCTGTGGAAATTGGAAATGCTTTTGAAATTCATATTCAAAAAGGAAATATTTTTTCGCTAAGCGCTTTGGGTCGTGATGAAGATTTGCAGGAGATCAAATTAAGTCAATCGGGCAATAACATTCGTGTTTATCGAGATACCAAATGGTCATGGGCTTGGAACAAGGACTCAAAAAAAGTTATTTTAAAAATTACGATGCCTAAAATGATACAGGGAGACTTCTCGGGAGCCGCTAAGGTTTTTATCAATGGCTTTACCGATGAAGAGCAAGTTCGACTTTTATTTTCTGGAGCCTCTAAAGTCGAAATTGGAGAAATAAATGCAGATAAATTGATCCTCGATTTTTCAGGTGCTTCTAAAGCTACATTGGCAGGTCATGTGGGCAAATTAGAAATAGAAACCTCTGGAGCTAGTCATGTAAATGTTGAGGAATTATACGCTCGAGATGTGGATGTAAATTCTAGTGGTGCAAGTCACATTCAGGTAAACGCACAAAAAACCTTACAAGTAGATGCCTCCGGGGCTAGTAAAATAACTTATAAGGGCCGACCCAACATTAGTAAAGATGTTTCAGGGGCTTCTTTTGTTCAGCGGGCCGACTAAAAATTTCGTTCTCCCGCGGAAATGCCTGTAGGGATGTCATTTGCTTTTGGTGGTACCGGACAGGTGAATGTGGGATTGTAGGCGCAATAAGGAAAGTAAGCCTGGTTGAAATCCACTGAAATTGTTTTATCGTTTAGTTTATTTAATGGAATATCGACGTATCGACCGCCTCCATAGGTTTCTGTGGGGGCGGTTTTGTCTTTAAAGGGGAGGAATAAATTTCCATCCGCATGCTGAAATAGTTCCAATTTAACTTCTTCGCCATTGATATTGGCAGTTATAGTTCCAAATTTCAACATGTCCTCTTGGCTTCCATCGGTCATATTGATTTTTATTTTTTCGATCTTTTCTGAGCGTTGAACTTCGAATGAAATGATCCATTTTTGATTAAAAGCATAATAAGCTAAGCCCTTAAACATTTTTTTATCTTTGATCGGTGATTCATCTGAATCGTGAAAGGTTTCATCTTTTAATTTGCGCGATTCTACACTGGCCAATGAATCCTCATTTGTTTTTGGGCCACTCATTTGATTTTTAGGGATACTCACATAAATAATTGCGATCAAGATTATGACTATTATCAAGGTCCATTTATTGAATTTCATCGGATTGCGTGTAATTTTGATTTTGAATCAGTAAAATTATAAAATATTTGACATGTTTACAGGAATAGTGGAGGCAATGGCTACGCTGGAGAAAAAGCAAATGAATCAAAGCAATATTGATTTTTGGTTTTCAAGTCCATTTACTACTGAACTTAAAATAGATCAATCCGTCGCGCACAATGGCGTTTGTCTAACCGTGGTTGAGATTGAAAATCAAAATTATCGAGTGACGGCCATCAACGAAACCTTGCAAATAACTAATTTAGGGAATTTACAGATAGGCCAAAAAGTAAATTTGGAGCGTTGTATGCTGGCTTCCGCTCGCTTTGATGGACATATTGTACAGGGACATGTAGATTTAACAGGTATTTGTACGGAGATTATAGATCAAAAAGGTTCCTGGGAGTTTCATTTTTCATATCCGGTTGAAAGTGGCCAAATGACGGTGGAGAAAGGATCTATTTGTGTTAATGGGACCAGTCTGACGGTGGTTGATTCCGGGGTGGATCATTTTTCCGTGGCCATCATTCCATATACGTTCGAACATACCGTTTTTCACCAATTGGAAATAGGCAGTCGGGTCAACCTAGAATTTGATATTCTAGGGAAATACATTCAAAAAATGATGGCTAATCGATTAGGCTAATAAATTCTTTATAGCCTCATTCACTTTTTCAAATCCAAACTTAGACCAGACCAGGTTTTTTTGTTGGCCTATCTTCGCCAAACCTAAATTGCCAATACTTCCCAAGTGGCTGTGATTCAGTTTTTTAGAGATACCTTCAAATTCACCGCTTTCTATTTTTTTGCCCACGGTTTGGTATGCTTCACGGAAAGGAATTCCTGCCAGTACTAATTTATTTACTTCCTCAACGGAGTACAATAAATCGTATGTAGGGTCATTCAAAATATTTTTTTTGACCTTAATTTCCTCCATCATAAATTGGGTTATCTGAAGGCAATCGAGAATTTCATCGATGGCGGGCATCAGCAATTCTTTGGTCAATTGCATTTCACGGTGATAGCCTGAGGGTAAATTGCTCATCAAAAGTTGCAAATTATTGGGCGCTCCTTTTAATTTATTGGCTTTGCCTCTGATTAATTCTGCGACATCCGGGTTTTTCTTATGCGGCATGATGGAACTTCCTGTCGTCAATTCGGTCGGTAGTTCAATGAATCCAAAATTTTGCGAATTGTATAAACAGACATCCATGGCAAGCCGACTAAGCGTTGTGGCGATTTGGGCGATGGCTGTTAACACATAGAATTCAGTTTTACCCCTCGACATTTGCGCATTCACAACGTTCACATGGGGTGCCTCAAAACCTAATAATTGAGTCGTCATTTCTCTATTTAAAGGGAAAGACGAACCGTAACCTGCCCCTGAACCTAGCGGATTTTTATTGGCCAACCTAAATGCGGCCTCTAACAATTCAGCATCTTCTACTAAACATTCCGCATACGCGCCGAACCACAAGCCAAAAGAAGAGGGCATTGCAATTTGTAAATGGGTATATCCTGGAATTAAATCACCTTGATGGGCCTCACTTTTTTTAATTAATGTATCAAATAAAGTAGAGACCGAATGGGCAATTTCTTCAATTTTAGCCCGCATGAATAATTTCAAATCCACTAAAACTTGATCATTTCTAGATCTACCCGCATGTATTTTTTTGCCAACGTCGCCTAATTTCTGCGTCAACAAATATTCTACTTGGGAGTGAACATCTTCCATTCCTGCGTCAATCGAAAAAGTTCCAGCTTCAATATCCACTAATATTTTTTTCAATTCTTTCTCGAGCGTTTCTTGATCTGAGTGGCTCAATAGCTTTACCGAGTCGGATGCTAACATTTTTATATGTGCCAAAGAACCGATGACGTCATAGCGCGCTAGCAACAGATCATATTCAGGATCATGGCCAATTGTAAATTTTTCAATTTTAGCGTCTGTCGACTGATTTTCTTTTTGCCAAAGTTTTGCCACGTCTTTAAGAATTTAATTGTTTGATTAAAGTTTGGTACGTCTGAATTCCCTGCTTTAGTTCATCCAATAATATATATTCATCCGCGGTATGTGATCTCCCTGAATGCCCAGGTCCAATTTTTACGGATGGGTAATGCAATAAAGCCTGATCAGATAGGGTAGGAGAGCCAAAGGTTTGAATTCCTAATTTTTCAGCTGCCTGAACAATGGCATGGTCGGAATCTATTTTGCTTGGTTTTAGCCTTAAGGACCTAGGTTTTAATTCAGCTTTCACTAATTTCTGCAGGGTTTCCAACACTTCTTCTAAGGTGTAGCATTCATTAACTCGACAATCAATACTAAATTCGCAAATTTCCGGAATGACATTATGTTGTTTTCCTGCGTTAATCACCGTAACGGTTGTTTTCACGGGGCCTAATAAAGTTGAGATTTTTGGAAATTTAAATGCATTTATTTTTAAAATATCTTCGATGGCTAAATCGATGGCATTAATTCCTTCTTCCCGAGCCGCATGACCGGATTTTCCCTTAGACACAGCGTCTATCACCATGAGTCCTTTTTCCGCGATGGCCAATTGGCAATCGGTGGGTTCGCCAATAATAGCCCAAGAAATCTTTGGAAATTCCTCCGAATTCAACAGCGATTCGATGCCATTCGCCCCTGAAATTTCTTCTTCTCCCGTGGCCGCCATTACTAAATTAAAAGGCAGTTGGGCCTCATAAAAATGACAAAAAGTTGATATCAAACACACAAGACTAGCGCCTGCATCATTGCTTCCTAAGCCTATTAATTTGCCATCGATTTCCTTAGCGGATAATGGATCTGCAGTCCAAGAAGGATTTGCCTTCACGGTATCATGATGTGAATTTAAAAGGATACTCGGTTTGCTTGGGTCAAATGACAGATTAGTGGCCCAAACATTATTGTGCAAACGATGGGTTGGAATACCTTTTGACTTAAAAAAATCTTGAATAATCGTCGCTGTTCCATCCTCCTCCCGACTCAAAGACGGACAAGCTATTAGTTCGCCTAATAGTTTTTTAGCATCCTGAAATTGAGTTTCACTATTCATGTTAAGCTTTTATTTGAGTTCCTTTGCTGGCGTCATTTAGGTCATCTGCATGGCAAAGTCTGACTAATTTGACACCTTGTGAGATGGCTAAAAGTGCATTTTCTAATTTAGGGATCATGCCTTCTGTAACAATTTCTTCCTTTTTTAATGTTTCATAGGAAGCTTGATTGATTATCGGAATCACCGAATTTTCATCAGTAGGATCTTTAAGCACCCCTCTTTTTTCAAAGCAATAAACTAAATCAACATCAAAATCGCTACTTAAACCTATCGCAATCGACTGGGCTAACGTATCCGCATTTGTATTCAGCAATTGGCCTTCGTCATTCGCCGTGATGGGGGCAAAAATGGGACTAAATCCTATATGCAATAAATCGTTAATTCCTTTTGCGTTTAATCCAACAATGTCACCGACAAACCCAAAGTCAATGGGTATGGGATTTCTTTTTTTTGCTTTGATCAATCCACCGTCAGGGCCCGTTAATCCCATTGCATTGCATTTTTTTGACTGTAGATTGGCTACAATTGATTTATTAATCCATCCTGCATAAACCATCGTAACGATTTGAAGACTTTTTTCATCTGTAACTCTTCTTCCATCGACCATTTGGGTTTCTATGCCTAGGTTTTTGGCCATTTGGGTCGCAATTTTCCCGCCTCCATGAACTAAAATTTTATATCCCGGAATGAGCGCAAAATTCGTTAAAAATGAATTTAATGCATCCGGGTTATCGATGATGTTTCCACCTATTTTAATCACATGCATTTGGGTCTTTTCCATGCTAAAATAGGTAGGGGCTTTCTTGCCTCATGAGCGTTAAAATCATTTCCTTTAATACCACTTGGGCCGCCCAAACCCTATTTCCCGCTTGTTGGATTACAATCGAATGTTCAGAATCCAACACAGCATCTTCCACCACCACATTTCTTCTGACGGGTAAGCAGTGCATGAATTTGGCATTATTGGTCAATTTCATTTTATCCATGGTAACCATCCAAGCAGGATCTGAGGAAAGTATTTTTCCGTAATCATGATATGAGGACCAGTTTTTGGCATAGATAAAATCAGCGCCTTCAAAAGCCTCTTTGGGATCATAACACACTTTTGCATCACCCGCAAATTCAGGAGCTAATTCATAGCCCTTAGGATGTGCAATCGTGAAGTCTACATCTGCGTGATTCATCCATTCAGCAAACGAATTGGGCACACATTGTGGCAAAGCTTTCACATGGGGAGCCCAAGTTAAAATTACTTTGGGCCTTTGGACTGTTTTATATTCATTGATCGTAATTAAATCCGTCAGGGATTGTAAGGGATGCCTGGTGGCTGATTCCAAACTGATCAAAGGTTTTCCTGTATATTTCAAAAATTGGTTTAACACCTTTTCTGAATAATCTTCCTCTCTGTCGACTAATCCGGGAAAGCTTCTTACGCCAACGATATCGCAATATTGGCCGACTACCGCGGCCGCCTCCGAAATATGCTCGGCTTTATCTCCGTTCATGATCACACCTTCATTCATTTCCAATTGCCAAGAATCAGCTCCCACATTCATGATCATGACTTCCATTCCCAAATTTTGTGCCGCCTTTTGCGTGGAAAGTCTTGTTCTTAAACTTGAATTGAAAAACAATAAACCCAAGGTTCTATTTTTACCGAGGTGCTTATCTGAATAAGGGGTTTTCTTCATCAATAATGCTTCATTGATGAGATTTTGAATATTGTATGCGTCTTTTATTGAGGTGAAGTTGTGCATATTTTTTAAAGGTAGCTTGATCTTAAAAGCGATTAATTTAGCAAAATTACCAAAATATATGGAATGGAAAGGGTTTAACCCTATAATTCATTGATAAAGAAAATTATCGTAGACATTCCCAGCAGTAGACATGCATAGGTTCGGGGATGTTAATTTGCTTTTCACTGACCAACTTAAAATTATTTTTTTGTAAAACTTTTTGCGAATTAAGGTTGATGATAGGCGTTTCGGCTTTTATTATTTTTAAATCAGGATCCTTAAAAGCCCAGGTTTTCAAGGCATGTACCGCTTCGGTGGCATATCCTAAGCCCCTAAATTTTTGGTCGATGACATAGCCTATTTCCGTGCTTCCTTCGTTATTTGGCATTCCAGATAAGCCTAGTCCCCCTATAGAGCAGGACTTTTCTTTTAAAACTATTTCCCAATTTGTGTACCATGTAAATTCCAAAGGGAATTTTTTAGTCATGGGTAACCAAAAATCACGTAAGGCTAATGTTGTTTCATCTTGATAAAACTTTTCTGTCTCCCATGAGTTAGAACAAAGCTGGAGGAATTTTTCAAGGCCTTCTCTTCCAGAATGATTCCAAATTTGGAGCATTTCATGGTCGAGAGGAATTAACTTCAGTCTTGTTGTTTGAACAGATATCATTAAGAAATTGAATAGCTAATTTGATTGACCTACAAATTTACCAAATTGGTCGCAAAAAATATAAGTGTAAATAATAATGGTAGAGTTTTGTGAACGAAATTAATACTTAAAGATTTTTTCGTTCATCAATCACAATGTAATGCCATAAAAATAAAAATATGAAAAAATTATTTCTTTTATGTTCCCTATTGGGAGCTTGTCAAATTTCAAATGCTCAGATACCAGCAGGTTTAGGCAGTATTTCAGGAGCGGCACCTAAAAAAGAAGCTGTCCCGGCTCCAGTTGCTCCGAAAGGATCTGCTAAAATTGTGGGTTATCTTTTGGACTCAACAGATTCCAAACCTGTTGAATTTGCTTCCGTAGCTTTGATCAATAAAACGACGGGCAGACCGGTGGATGGGACATCCGCTGACCTAGTAGGTAAATTTACAATCACGAAAGTTGCGATCGGTAGTTATAAATTAGTTGCTTCTTTCTTAGGTTATAATAGTATTAGCATCCCGGTGGAAATTACCAGTAAAAATGACGACAAGGACTTAGGCGTTATTCGTATGGGTTCCAACACCATGATGTTAGCCGAAGTGACTGTGGAAGGTCAAAGGGCCTTGATTGAAGAAAAAGTGGACAGAACGGTGTATAATGCAGAGAAAGATCAGACAAACCGTGGTGGCGATGCAACCGACGTTTTGAAAAAAGTACCCATGCTTTCGGTCGATTTAGATGGTAATCCATCACTTAGAGGTTCTTCTAATATTAAGGTGTTAATCAACAATAAGCCATCGACCATTTTGGCTTCTAGTATTTCAGATGCGTTAAAGCAAATTCCTGCAGATATGATTAAGACCGTAGAGGTAATTACTTCACCATCAGCTAGATATGATGCTGAGGGTAGTGCAGGTATCATTAACATTGTGACTAAGAAAAATACCTTACAAGGTCTGACATTCTCTTTTGATTCATCTACAGGTATTAGGGGTTCAAATTTATCCATGAATGGAAATTTTAGAAATAAATCGTGGGGTATGACTTTGGGTGGATTTGGACGTTCAGAATATAATGTTAATGGACATTCAGAATCTATTCAAACTACATCTAATAATGGAATTTTAACTAGAAATGTTCAGACTTCTGATACGCGACGTGAAGCACTTTTTGGTAATTATCAAATCGGATTTGATTGGGATATCAATAAATATAATTCGATTACAGCTTCAAGTCGTTTCGGAGTCCGTAATGGAAATAACTGGGGTGATGGATTGCGCCAAGTTAAAAATGATAAATTGTTTAGTTTAAGAAATACGAATTCAATGGATGAGTCGGCCAACATAGACTTGAACGTTGATTACACGCATACGTTTGAAAAACCACAAAAAGAGTTCAGTATTTTGGCTATGATGTCGAACAACAATCGTTCAAGTGATTTTTATAATGATATCATGAATTCAAGTAGTTCTATGAGTCAAATCATGAATTCGATCAAAAATATTAATGGATCGGTTAACAAAGAGTCAACTTTGCAAATCGATTATCAAACGCCAATCACCAAAATGCAAATGATTGAGTTTGGTGCTAAGATTATTGGTCGCCAAGTGAATTCTGATTATGCATCTTTCCTTAACCCTACGGGCAATGATCCTTCGAACTATACCAAAGTTAACTTAGCAAATTTGCCAAGTAATGTGTTTGATTACAACCAAAATATTTGGGGGACTTATTTCTCATATACTTTAAGTACTAAAAGCAAGTGGAGTATGAAGTTGGGGGGTCGTTATGAGCACACGGACATCGAGGCTAGTTTCTTGAAAAAAGAAGGTCAAAATTTGACCATTCCTCCTTACGGTGTTTTAGTTCCAAGTTTCAACATGTCTAAAACATTTAAGTCCGGTACTTGGAGATTTAGTTTCAATCGCCGTATCCAAAGACCTGGTATTCAAAATTTGAATCCCAACGTAAATGCTACGAATCCATTAAATATTTCCATGGGAAATCCGAACCTATCACCTGAATACGCGAATAATTACGAAATCAATTACAGCAAGTTCGTGAAGCAAACGTATATTTCAACGGCGATTTTTGTTCGGAATAATACAGGTGCCATTAATCAAATCAGAACAGTAATAGGTGATACAGTGAAAACGACTTCCATGAATATTGGAGTTGAGAATGCCTATGGAATGAACATTAATATCAATATGAATCTGTCAAATAAATTCATGATCGGTGGTGGTGGTGACTTATCTTACATGGTTTTGAAAAATAATGTAGCTGATCCATTGATGAATGCAAGCAATCAAGGTTTGCAATCTAACTTTAGGATTTTTGGAAATTACAACATAGGTAATGGTTGGGGTGCTCAGTTATTCTCTTTCTATCGTCCTAATCAAATCATGTTGCAAGGAACCCAAGGTGGTTTTGGTATCTACAATTTGAGCATTAAGAAAGATTTCAAAAACAAGAAGGGTAGCATTGGTTTTGGTGCAGAGAATTTCTTGACGAATGGGATGACGATTCGTAGTGAGACTAAAACACCTTTGATTACGCAAGAAAGTGCCAATGTG
>CAMDRO010000018.1 GCA_945906795.1 Spirosoma fluviale | reverse complement strand
CAAGCCTACATTTTCACCATGTTAGTTTCGACTTATATAGGAGCTGCAGTAGAGGAGCATCACCATTAAATTGTAAATTATTTTTTTTATATAAACCCAAATCGTATGTCTATTTTGTCGATTTTATTAGAAGTTTCAGTAGGTCTTGGTCTTGCAGGTATTGGTGCTGGATGTGCAGCCATTGGTGCTGGTATTGGTATCGGTAACATTGGTGGTTCAGCCATGGAAGCCATTGCACGCCAGCCAGAAGCCTCTGGGAAAATTCAAGGAGCGATGTTGATCATGGCTGCTTTCGTGGAAGCGGTTGCTCTTTTCGCTGCTGTAATTTGTTTGCTAGTTACGTTAAAGTAATTGACAAATCGAATCTTCTAAGGAATAGCCTTAGAAATCAGATTCAAAAAAAATAAGCGCAATTTGAACTCAATTGGAATCAAATTGTGCTTATTAAAATGATGCTCATTTTTTAAATTTATATACGATATGGAGTTAATTACCCCAGACTTTGGATTATTATTTTGGCAAGTTATTGTATTTGGATCATTATTCTTTGTTCTCGCTAAATTCGCTTGGAAACCTATTATCAATTCATTGGATGAGCGTGAGCAATCCATTGATGAAGCCATTAAGTTGTCGGAAACTACTCGCAAAGAAATGGCTGAGTTAAAAGCAGGTAATGAGCAGTTAATCGCTAGCGCGAAAGCAGATCGCGATGCTGTTATTAAACAAGCTAAAGAAGCGGCTGATGCGATGATTGCACAGGCTAAATTAGATGCGCAGACAGCTGCAGCTCAAGAAATAGATAAAGCAAGAGTGGCTTTTGAACAAGAAAAAGTTGCCGCAGTAAGTGCTATCCGCAAAGAAGCTGCAAATCTTTCTTTGGAATTAGCTGAAAAAGTTCTTAAAAATCAGTTGAAAGATAAATCTGCGCAAGAAAAATTAGTCTCTGACTGGATTGCAGAAGTTAAGTTATAATTGATAAATCGTTAAATTAATTAAAAATGTCTGAATTAATTGTTGCTCATAGATATGCTAAATCGCTACTAGATTTCGCCATAGAAAAAAAAGTAGTGGATGCCGTATATACAGACATGCTTGGCTTTAAAGAAATATGTGAAGGAAGTAAAGACCTAGTTTTAGCGCTTAAAAGTCCCATCATCAAACATTATACCAAATTAGCCATTCTGAATAAGCTTTTTAAATCAATTTTCAATCCGGTCACCTATTCAATCTTTGTCATTATTACCAATAAAAACAGAGAAAGTATTTTGCCCGCCATTTCCAAAGAATTTATCAATCTTTATAAAGAATATAAAGGAATTCAAAAAGCTAATATTACTAGCGCCACTGCACTGACTTCAGAACAAAAGAAAACGGTTACAGGTATAGTAAAAGATTATACAGGCAAAGAGGTAGAATTAACCGAGCATATCGATGAGTCTTTGATTGGAGGATTTATCTTGCGCGTTGGAGACCAACAAATTGACGACTCCATCCGCAGAAAATTGAATGATTTGAAAGTCACTCTTGCATCATAAAATTTAAAGCCTTTTGAAAAGGCTTTTTTTATATCCTCTAAAATGAAAAATCTAGCGCTATTTTCAGGTTCAATTTTTGCAGCAACCTCCGTGGCCATAGGTGCCTTCGGAGCGCATGCTTGGAAACAATACTTGATGGAAATAAATCGCCTAGAGACTTTTGAGACCGCTGCTCGCTATCAAATGTACGGAGGATTAGCCCTCATTTTATTGGGCATTTTACAAACCATTAGGCCTAGCAAATGGCTAAAAATAGCCAGCTATTTTCACATTACTGGCTCAATTATATTTCCAGGGTCTTTGTATTTGATATGCATAAGCCAACAACTATTTTGGGGAGCCATAGCACCTATTGGTGGATTAGCATGTATCCTTGGATTTGCATTAATGGCTTTTGATGCCGTTAAAAAGGATTAGTGTTTCATCACTAATTCTAAACTATGCCAAACAATTTCCCCCATCGTTTGACAAGCTAAAAAACGATCATCTTGATAGTGTTTCGCTAATTCAGATTTTAATTGATCTACATTTTCTAAAGGCGCAATTTCGTCCTTTGACATCACGTCCATCAGGTCATATACGCGCTGGTTTTCTGATTTTAATCGGCTCGCAATCATCGAGCGCTCCTCGATTTGATACTGCCACACAGATTCTGGTGTCATCAACTTCATCCCTAATTCAATGAGCGAGTTATTTTGTTTGAAATACTGTGGCATATACACCGATTTCTTACCTTCGTAACATTGTTGGTCAAAATCAATCGGCCGAATCCGATAATAAATTTCCTCGAAATCTGGCGTGGTAATTACCACATAATTGGCACTATGCATATCGCCTAATACTTGGACCAAGCAACGCTCATTAAATTTAACAAATTCCTTCGCCAATCGTATCGGTGCCTCCAAATCTGTCTCAAGTGACTGCTGGAGGAATATATCGCCAGGAACTCCCGCAATATGCTCTTCCACTAAGGTGTTTTCATGGGTCACATAATTAATCCGATTGGGAGACAAAATATGCTCTAATTCCAATCCATACACACGGGACGCATCGGCAATTTTAATGTAGAAATAATCAAAGTTATCATTAACCCGATTGACAATTCGGATCCGGAAAGGATGCGTATTTCCATAGGTACAAAAATCCACTCGGTCGATCACCAAATGCTTGATTACCTCCTTGTTTCCATCTGTTTTTAAGTCGGCATAAATCTGTTTCAGCGATTCATAAACACCTTCCTGATCTCCTGGCGAATAAAAAACCGATTCCCAAAGCGTATCAACCCCATTTTTGTCATACAAAATAATCGCGTTATCATAACGCAACAAATCCGCATAACTAATATTCATCGTGTACTCTCGGTTGTATTTTTTTAAATACCTACGAAGTTGGTGATTAATGCGATAAAGGATTTTTTTCTTAGTAATTAAGGCCATTATTCTACGTAATCAAGTGATTCACCAAAGGTCTCCTTTAAATGTGTGACCGCCCAAAATGCTAGCCCAAAACACACAAAACCTACAATTGCTGCGGCATTAATAAGTCCAAAATTAGGGATTAATGCTTTGAATAATAGCGTAATGGGAATTAAAGCTCCACGCACAAAATTAGGCACGGTTGTGGTCACGGTCATACGTAAATTAGTCCCAAATTGTTCCGAAGAACTGGTCAAAAATACAGCCCAATATCCTCCAAAAAATCCTAAAGCGGTGATAATGATATGCCCAATTGACACGCTAATGTTGGACAAGAAGTACAGGAAATAAATAACTAAAAATGAGACAAGTGTCAAATAAATCAAAACGGCCTGCTTTCTACTTTTTAAAACTTGGCTCAATGCCCCGCTAGCAAAATCCCCAAAAGTCAATCCTAAATAGCAATACATGATGGCATCTCCCCCATTGATTGGGCCATTAATTCCAAAGGATTGAGTGATTTCTGGAGAGGCAAAAACAAGAATTCCGATGATGTACCAAATAGGCAATCCCATCATGATACAATACATGTATTTGGTAAACGTAGCTCGATTCGAAAACAGCTGGAAGAAATTTCCCTTCTTAACCCCTTGTCCTAAATCCTGATACATGGAGGATTCAAAAGTTCCTAACCGTAAGAGTAAAAGTGCTAGGCCCATTCCTCCGCCAATAAAATAGCAGGTTCTCCACCACTCAGGATCCGCGCTTAAATTCGAAACGATGGGGGCGACAATAGCTCCTGAAGCACCTACGCCGGCAATAATCAAGGTACCAATCCCACGTTTTGAGGCTGGTAATGTTTCGTTGACTAGTGTAATTCCTGCCCCTAATTCACCCGCTAAACCGATCCCGGCGATAAACCTTAAAATAGCATAGGTGTTCATGTCGGTGACAAATCCGTTTAGGGCATTGGCGATGGAATACATTAAAATAGAGCCAAATAACACAGATTTTCGGCCCTTTTTATCCCCATAAACACCCCATAAAATTCCCCCTAAAAGCATGCCTCCCATTTGGATATTCATGAGGTTAAGCCCTTGATCTAATAATTCATATCCCGATAGACCTAATGATTTTAAACTTGGATTCCGAACGACTGAAAAAAGAATTAAATCGTATACGTCGACAAAATAACCAAGGGCGGCAACGGCAATGAGCATTTTTGCTTTGGAACTTAAAGGTACATTTTCCATAGAAATATATTATCTAGATAGCGTGTCGGAACGATGCGCATCAAGTTTTAAAAATATAAATAATAAAATAGTGAAAGACCAAAGTGAAGAACCACCATAACTGAAGAATGGCAACGGAATTCCCATTATTGGCATCAATCCAATCGTCATTCCAATGTTCACTAAAAAATGAAAAAATAATATCCCAACCACCCCAAATCCGTAGGCTCGGGCAAACCTAGATCGCTGTTGGTCTGCTAAATACAACAAACGCCAAAGAAAAAACAAAAACAACACAATAACCGCCATCACCCCTACAAACCCAAATTCCTCTCCAATCGTACAAAAAATAAAGTCGGTACTTTGCTCAGGCACAAAATCAAATTTTGTCTGGGTCCCCCCTAAATATCCTTTGCCCCAAAATCCCCCAGAGCCAATCGCAATTTTTGATTGGGTCACCTGATATCCTAAGCCCCTAGTATCAAAAGAAGGATCTAGTAAAACCTTGATTCGATTGCGCTGATGTTCCTTTAAAACATGATTGACCACCCAATCGACAAGCGTTGATAGTGCCATAATGATCGCAATAGCTCCTGCCATTCGAACATAAGTTTGAGGCAAACGCCTTTGGTAAATCGGCAGAATAATGACAAAAAGACTTGCCATAACTAAAAGACAAATAAAAATAGTCAAAGGGCTTAGTAAAAGAGAGCTGACAAAAAGCGCGATTAAGGCGATCAATAATCCGGGATATTCACCGGGCAATCCTTCTCGATATAAAAGAATAATAAATGAGGCAAAAACCAAGGCAGAACCCGTTTCATTAGAGCCTATAATCAGCAACATAGGCAAAGCAATGATGAGCGCAGACCTCCATTGGCTCATCCACTTGGTCAAATTCACTTGGGGATCGTTCAGGTATTTGGCCAATAAAAGTGCCGTGGCCGTTTTGGCAAACTCTGCTGGCTGAATCGTAACTCCACCCAACTTAAACCAAGAATGGGATCCATTGACCGTCACACCTAAAAAGGGGACGGCAATTAATGCCAACATAAATGCCGCGTAAATAAACACCGCAAAAGATTCAAAAAACCTGAAATCTAAGGCAAAAATCAAGATGATTAGAACGAGCGAAGTTCCAATCCAAATTAATTGGCGCCCAGCATTGCTCGTATAAAATGCCTCATCAAAAATCCACAAAGGAGCTTCTGGATTATACACGGCTGAGTAAATACTCATCCAACCCAATAACACAAAAAGTGCATATAGGCCAACCGTGATCCAATCTAATTTTCCGATCTGATTTGATGCTTGGCTCATCGTTTTAATGAATCCTTTTTAACTATTCTACGATTATAAGTAACATTGGCTAAATAGCTCATGTTCATAAATTTAGTCTCAATATCTTTTCTATCCACTCGGCCTTTTAAATATTTTTCGATAATCAATGAGGCGATGGGGGCAGCCGCAAAACCTCCAAACCCGGCATTTTCTACAAATACGGCAATGGCTATCTTGGGATTATCTTTGGGCGCAAAGGCGATAAAAACAGAATGATCTTTGCCCTTTTGATTTTGAGAGGTTCCTGTTTTTCCACACATGACAATGTCAGGAATTTTTCCCTCCCTCCCCACTGTGCCATGTAAAACCGCATCACGCATGCCTTCATGGACGACATTAAAATGTTTGGCATCGATCCCCACCGACACAGGCGTTTTATAAAAAGTGTCAATCGTCTTTTTATCGCCCACGCCCTTGACTAAATGTGGAGGAATATACCAACCCTTATTAGCAATGATCGCAGCAAAATTGGCCATCTTCAATGGACTAACCACTAACTCTCCCTCACCGATACTCAGCGAATATATATTGGAAAATTTCCACCTATTTTCCCCCTTATACACTTTATTATAATACTCAACATTGGGAAGATTACCCTTCTTTTCATTTCCTAAATCAACCCCCAATTTCCGCCCAAAACCAAAATTTGCCACTAATTCGGACCAACGTTGGAGTCCTTGCGCAGACCTTTCAAAAGTATCTCCTTGCGTATTATCATATAAAATTTTACGAAATGCATGGTAAAAATAGGGATTGCAAGACCACTGAATCGCATTATGCAAATCGTTATGTGAGGTATTGTGCACGTGACATTTAACCGGAGCGCCTGCATGCGTAAAAACGGATCCCGTAGTCAAAATACCCAACTGCAATCCGACCAATGCCTGAACAATTTTAAAGGCAGAACCGGGCCGATAATACGCCGAAGGAGGACGGTTGATTAATGGCTTTAAAGGATCTAGGGCCAATATTTGATAATACTTAGAAAAGTTTCTTCCGGCTAATAAACTGGGATCATAGGAAGGAGCGGAAACCATACTCAATATCTCTCCCGTAGAAGGTTCAATGGCCACGACACTTCCCACCTTTTTCATCATTAAACTATCCGCATATTCCTGAAGTCGGATATCTACACTAGTGAATAAATTTTGTCCGGCAACCGAACTGACATCCAAATCGCCATGTCGATATTCCCCCTTTTCTACCCCGTTACTATTCACCATTCTGTATTTTACCCCCCTTTGGCCCCGAAGTGCTTCTTCATAAAAAGCCTCCAAACCAGAAATTCCCACGTAATCGCCTTGTCGGTAATAATCATCTTTTTGATCCAATAATGAGTTATTATTTATTTCTGCTACATAGCCGAGGGCATTGGAAAGCGCCTTGGATTGATACGTACGAAAGGCGGTTGTCGAAATAGAAAAACCCGGATAATCAACTAAAGCATCTTGAATTTTAGCAAAGTCCTCTTTGGACAAATGCTTTAAAAATAGCGATGGTTTAACACGTGAATAAGCCCACGCTTCTTTGGTCAAGGTATCAAAACGACCTTTTGTGATACCAAATAAAGCACAAAAACGATTTGTATCTTTTACGACGGCTTTTCTAGGTGTGATGTATAAATCATACACAGGCGTATTATAAACGATCAACTTCCCAAAACGATCATACACTTCCCCCCTAAATGGCACTTGGATTATCTTACGAATCGCATTATTATCGGCCGCTTTTTCATAGGTTGAGTCAAACATCTGTAGATAAAACATTTTACCTATGAATATAAGCCCAATCAATAGGAAAAATAAAAAAATGATAATTCGGCGACCTTCTGGCACGTAAAAATTAGTTAAGGATACAGTAAAGCAATTTACAGAAATATTGCGATTTATTTGGGTAAGCTTTTGATCAAAGCGTATAAAGAAATAGCAATGGACCCCAAGGAAAAGCTGATGGTACACCAGGGCTGATGTAAACCAAAATATGCATCCAAATATTGACCTAGCCAAACACCTAACAAAATGGTCGCCAACATCTGAAAGGCTGCTCCAATAAATCGCTGATATGGCTGCATAATAGTCTGTTTAAAAAGTAGACGTCAATTTATTAAAAAGATTGAAAATTTGTCACGGATTCCCCTATTATTTGCGCCGTTTCATATATATAATTGTAAATTTGAAAATTGTTTAACGGGTTCCAATGCCAAGAATAATCTTCTTAGTTTTTTTCATCATGACCGTGTGGGCTTGTTCCCAACAAAGCACGCGTCCAGCAGCAAAGGCATTTCATAATATTAATGCAAAATACAATGCCATTTGGCAAGCAGATCGACTATATAAAGAACTAGTAACAAAATCGTGGGAAGAAAGAAATGAAAATTATTCCCTCCCATTGGGCATATTTCCCCCCATTGATTCTAGTTTTGGCCAAGCACATAGCAATGAAATTGGCAACCTGATAAGAAAGGCCTCGTTAGTGATAGACCGACATCAAAATTCCAAATTCATCGATGACGCCTACCTCATCATTGGCAAAGGCCGCCTCATCAAGGGGGATATAAAAAATGCCACGGAAACCTTCAAATACATTAACTCGATCGAGCATGATGAAATAACTCAAGCGAGTGCCTTAATTTATTTGTACCAAATATACATCAACCAAAAAGATTTTGAATCGGCTTTAAACGTAGAAAATTTCATCAAAGAAGTCCCTTTAAATGCTGCGCAAAAAACGGATTTTATTGTAAATAAAGCCTATTATCACCAAGTAAAAAATGAGATTCCCATCACTGTTGCGCTTCTGAATGAAGAAATACCGCGTATAAAATCAAAGATTCAAAAAGCGCGTTTGCATTTTGTGCTAGGCCAATTGTTTCAGTCTCAAGGAAAAAATAGCCTAGCCCAAGAAAACTTCAACCAAGTAAAAAACAATAAGCCCACGTATGAACTTCAATTAAATGCTCAAATTGCGAGTAAAAAATTAACAGGGCAAGTCGGGGATTTAGAGAACATGCTCAAGGAACCCAAGAATCTCGACAAGCAATCGGAGATTTATTTGGCCTTAGGTCAGATAAGTTATGCCAATAAAGACTTTGAAAAAGCGAGGGAATATTGGTCGAAAGCGAGCAACAACAATCCCAACAAAGGAGAATTGTATTTAAAATTGGGTCAATTATTTGTCAGTCCTCTGAAACGTTACCCAGAAGCTGCCCTATATTTTGATAGTGCAGCTACGTTTTTACCATCCTCTCACATCGAATTTAATTCCGATCAAAAATTAAAGAAAAATTGGGCCACTTTTAATCAATTAAATAACGTCATCATCGTGGAGGATTCTTTGCAAATCATGGGCAGAAAGTCAACCGAAGAGTTAAGTCAAATATATCAAAAGTATGTACTGGCTAAAACAAAAAAATTAGATTCGCTCCAGAAAAAAACAGAAATCAAGGCTAATACTGTGGCCACTTATACCAGAAGGCCGACTAGCCCTGAACAACAAAGCTTTTATTTTTACAATGATATGGCAAGGATTCAAGGTTCGCAAGAATTCAATTTTAAGTGGGGGAATAGGACATTGGAGGATTTTTGGAATCGAAAAAATAAGAACGCAAGTACCGGATCTGAAATTATTTCTCCATCGGTCGCAGTTGCAAAAAAAACAAATAACCCTGATTTGAACTCGGCAATATCTGAGGATTCCTTGCAAAAATGGCTGGCAACTATTCCGAGAAATCCTCTTCAAATTACGAATTCTAATAAAAAAATTGAGCAATCCCTGTTTAAACTTGCTAAGTTTACCCAATTAGAAATTGGCATCAATGAATTAGCTCAAGCTAAATTACTTACCTTATTAGATCGATTCCCCAGCACGGAATTTGAAGCTGAAAGCTTGTACTTACTTTATTTATCTAGCTCAAGCGAAAGAAAACTTTATCGAGAAAAATTAGCCCAAAGGTATCCTGATTCCTATTTCCGACAATTAATTTTAAAATTAGAAACGGGAAACCTGAGTCAAAACAAGGAAGAAGAGGCGCAAAAAGCATACGAAAAAGCTTATTATTTATATGTCGCTAGGGAATTTGACATCTGCTATTCTTCATGTCAAAACATTCAAAATAAATATCCAAATAGTAAATTGGAAGATAAAATCGTATTTTTAATGGCGCTTTGTAAAGGTGGAATCAAGGACATTAGCGAATATTCAATGCAATTGAAAAAATTCATTCAAATATATCCGCAAAGTCCATTGAAACCTGAGGCAGATGCACTTTTAAAAGCATTAAACCAAAATATCCGTTAACAATGCTCGAAACAGATCAAGGAAAATACAGTAAAATCATCCGATTCCTATATAAGTTTTTTATGATAGGTACCGTTGCCGGGATCTTGTTTGTGTTGGCTGTCAACTTTAACTTCCTTTGGCTATTTGGCGGAATGCCGAGTTTACAGGAATTAGAAAACCCAAAAAGCCAGGCCGCTTCTTTGATTATATCAGAAGATGGCCAAGAAATAGGGAAGTATTTTCGGGAAAATCGAAACCCGCTAGAATTTGAACAATTGCCCCTAAACATCGTAAATACCTTAATTTCTACCGAAGATGCGCGTTTTACCTCGCATTCAGGAATTGATTTAAGGTCCATGTTTCGGGTGGTATTTTCGCTAGGAACTGCTGGCGGGGGTAGTACGATAACCCAACAATTAGCTAAAAATTTATTTAATACCCGGTCGATGGAATTTGGGGAAGACGATCCCGTGTACATAGGCCTGCTGATGAAAGTAGATGGTTTGCGAACGGTTATTGCCAAAGTCAAAGAGTGGATATTGGCCATACGCCTCGAAAGAAGGTATACCAAACAAGAAATTATGGCCATGTATCTCAATGAGGTAAGTTTTGGCAATAATGCGTACGGAATCCAAGTGGCTTGTCGGACTTATTTTCAAAAAGATTTAAAGGACGTTACACTTCCTGAGGCGGCAACATTAATTGGCCTACTTCAAAATCCTTCCTTGTACGATCCTCGGGTAAGACCTGAAAAGACCATTGAACGAAGAAATACTGTCTTAGGTCAATTAGAGAAATATGAGTTTCTTACTGAAGATGATTTACTAAAAATGCGTGAAGCGCCTCTAAATCTTCACTATAAAGTAGAAAATCAAAATACCGGAGCCGCTCCTTATTTTAGAGAGGCCATTAGAACACAAGTTTTAGCTACCTTAAAAGAGATTAATAAAGATAGGCCCGAAGACCAGCAACTGAATTTATATACGAGTGGATTGCGTATATACACGAGTATTGACTCGCGGATGCAGAAATATGCTGAGGAGTCCGTCAGAGAACACATGCAGGCGGAACAAAAATTATTTTACTCGCATTGGCAAGGTAGAAATCCCTGGGTGAATGAAGAAATGAAGGAAATTAAGGGCTTTTTAAAAGATGCCATGAAGCGTACGCAACGCTATCGGGATTTAATAAATGCCTATGATAATGATGAATTTAAAGTGTGGGAGGATTTGAACAAACCCATTAAAATGACCGTTTTTTCGTACCAAGGAGATATTGACACCACTTTCAGTTCCATGGATTCCTTGCGCTATTATAAAAAGATTTTAAACTGTGGTTTTATGGCCATGGATCCTACCAATGGCCATGTAAAAGCGTGGATTGGTGGAATTAATTACAAGTATTTCAAGTTTGACCATATTTCGCAAAGTAGGCGCCAACCGGGTTCCACCTTCAAACCTTTTGTCTATGGAGCGGCCATTGAGAATGAAATCATCAATCCATGTGATGAGCTGGTCGACGAGCCGGTTACCTTTGGGGAAGAAGATGGTTTGTCGGGAAGCACCTGGACGCCGCAAAATTCAGATGGTCAATTTTCCTATGAAAATTTAAAGATGCGCCGTGCGATGGGATTGTCCATCAACTCCATTTCGGCTAAGCTAATGAAGCAATTGGGGCCCGCTAAAATTGCCGAATTTGCTCATAAATGTGGGGTGAATAGTCCATTAAATGAAGTGCCCTCCTTATGTTTAGGTGCCTCGGAAGTATCATTAATAGATCAAGTAACGGGTTATAGCACGATGGCCAATGGTGGGGAAAAAACAGATCCTATTTTAGTATTAAAAATTACGGATAAAGTAGGCACGGTTTTAAGGGAATTTTCGCAAATAGAAAAAGCAGCTATAAAACCCGAAACGGCCTATTTAATGACTTACATGCTTCAAGGTGCGGTGCAAGAACTTGGTGGAACAGCAGAAGGATTAAAGAGAACTTCGATTGTAGCCGGGAATGAAATAGGTGCTAAAACGGGAACCACGTCTAATTATTCAGATGGCTGGTTTATGGGAGTCACTCAAAAAATTGTCGCTGGAGTTTGGGTCGGTGGTGATGATCGAAGTATACATTTTAGAAATTTGGCCCTAGGACAAGGCGCTAAAATGGCTATGCCAGTCTATGCAAAATTCATGGAACGCGTTTATTCAGATGCCACATTGGCCATTGAAGGTTACCGAAAAATGCCCTTTATTAAACCCAATAATTTTGCTTTCGATTTTACTTGCAGCGGCAAAGTGGGACAAGATTCCTTAGCCATAAGCACACAACCTGATATTCAATAAATGAGGTACCTATATTTAAGTTTAGTTTTAGTATTGATTTTCATGAGTTGCCAGTCAGGTACCGAATCTGAAGGGGAGACACTGGCGAAAAAAAATTGTGCTTCATGCCATAAATTTCCTGACCCTTCATTGTTGGATAAGAAAACGTGGAAAGAGGGTGTATTACCCGAAATGGCCTTTCGATTAGGTGTTGGCAACCGTTTTGAATTACTGACTAAAATTCCTGAAGAGCAATATGAAAGCGCCACTAATCTTGGTATATATCCTGAAACACCCGAAATAAGCCAAAAAGATTGGGAGGCCATCGTCGCTTATTATGTTGAAAATGCGCCTGAAAAGCCTTTGCCCCAAGCAAAAAAAGCAAATATCTCCGTTGAAACATTGCACTTTTCATCCCGAGAAATCATTTATCCTGAGGAGCCTACAGGCGTAGTAACCTCGGTCACATTTAATCCAAAGCTGAAAGAAATTTGGATCGGAAAAAGAAATCAAAAGCTTGAAATTTTAGATGCCCAATTAAAAATTAAAAAAACGATACCTACAGAAAGGCCCATCGTACATGCAAATTTTCATGGTAATAAATCTTATTTTTTAAGTATCGGAAAAATGTCCCCTAATGATCAAAAATTAGGCTCATTATTTACCCTGAACCAAAAAAGCGAATTTTCATTAGCCGCAGATTCACTCAAAAGGCCGGTTGACTTACAGATTTCAGACATAGACCAAGATGGGATTGATGATTTTGTGATATGTGAATATGGATTTGAAGCGGGTGAATTAATTTGGGTCAATGGAAAAACCAAGAAAAAAAATATATTAAAAATTCAAGCAGGAACTAGAAATGTATCCATCAAAGATATTACAGGCGATGGATTACCTGATATCTTGGTCCTTACCGCTCAATCCCGAGAGGGGGTTTCTCTGTTCATCAATAAGGGTGAGGGGAAATTTATGGAAAAACCCATTTTACTTTTTGATTCCGTTTATGGCTGCAGCTTTATGGAAGTGGTTGATTTTAATCAAGACGGAAAGGATGACATTATTATTACGAATGGAGATAATGCCGATTATTCAAAAACGCTTAAAAACTACCACGGCGTGCATATATTTATGAATGACGGCCGAAATAATTTCAAAGAAAAATATTTTTACCCCGTTTACGGAGCGACTAAAACGATCGCAAGAGATTTTGATTTAGATGGTGATTTGGATTTGGCCATGATCGCCTTTTATGCGGAACCCATTATGCCTAAAAATGAATCCTTTCTTTATTTTCAAAACCAAGGGAATTTGAATTTCAAAATTAGTAACCTCAATATTCCTTTCGGCGGAAGATGGATGGTGATGGATGCCGGTGATGCAGACCAAGATGGAGATCTAGACATTATATTGGGCAACTTCCAGTTTGGTGCACCCAAAAAAGGAAAAGTAAAGCCCGGCCTACAGCTGAATTACATTGAAAATAAAATCCATTAAAAGGTTTTTATTAACCTGGCTCCAGCAGGTAAAAATGCCTGTCCGTTGGCACTTTGACCTAAATAAGAACTTCCATAAGTCCACTCAACTCTTTGCTTCAATCCTTTAAATTGATATTCAAAACCTTGAATACTTTTCGGAAAACTCATGCGAATCCAGGCATTATTTAAGCTCGTAAAAGCATGCATTTTACCCCGATTTTGACTCGCAATAAACGCTAAGCCTTTCTTGCCTAAATCAATGGATATAAGTGATTTGGCATCTTGAGGTACAAAAAGTCCTGACTGATCAAGATAAGTAAATTTGCCCTTCCCATTTCCTAGTAAAACACCTCCATTAGAGGCATCATATCTTCCCATGAAGACCTCATTCGCATAATTATTTCCTACATACATAATATCCAGATGACCATCTTGATTGATGTCTTTGACCTGAATTCCATTCATGGCTGAAATTTGTGCCATCATGGGCAAAATGTGAATCTTGAATTTTCCATCCCCTACATTTTCAATCCAAATAGAGGCGTTTTCTTGCATGGATATCTTTTCAGCTTTTTCTTTTTCTGTTGCAATAAAGAAATTTTCCTGAGTTACCTTCCCAAAATCTTTGTAATAAACCCATCGCTGGCGTGTCTGATTCAACATTTTATGCACATCGTCTTTCCCAAATAAGGAGGCAGAGGCCATTTTCCCATCGGCCGTTTGAAAATACACAAATGGAAATAAATCATATACCCCATTTCCATCCAAATCCCCGTGCCAAATATCCACAGGCTGCTTGGAATTCGCTCTTAATAAGGTATTTTTTCCCATATTTCCAACGACATAATCCATGTCGCCATCATGGTCGAAATCACCACTAGACAAAGAAGTCCAAATTCCTGACAATTCCTCCAAGCCCGTAGCCTTCAAAAGCGTAAAACGACCCCGATCATTTTTCAATATTTTAATGTCTGAAAATTCTCCTGCGAGGATGATATCTTGCCAACCATTTAAATCATAATCTGACCAAATTCCGTCACAAATTAAACCTACATTGATAAGGTCCTTGGCTAATGTCTGGGTAGCGTCAACAAACTTAATATGTCCTTTAACAGACTCATTCTTTAACAAACGAGAAGTGGTGGATTTGGGATATTGGAAGGGTACATTTCGCCCTCCCACAAATAAGTCTAAATCTCCATCATGATCAAAATCGGATGCTCGAACTGCCGCATTGCTTTCCGTAAATACGGGCAATGATAAAGCATCTAAAGTGAAATTCCCCTTACCGTCATTGACATAAATAACATCCTGAAAACTGGCGGCACCTAATTTATCTTCATTGCCTCCGCGAGCAATGTAAAGATCCAGATCTCCATCCTGATCAAAATCGGCCAACAAGGAACCTAAGTCTTCTCCCAATTTTTTGGGCACTGAAATACTTTTTTCTAGAGGCTTGGCGTTAAACTGTCCCGCTTGATTTTGAATGTAAAAAATACCCGAATAGAACTTGGCCCCTCCTTGGAAAAAATCTTCCAAGCCATCGCCGTTCACATCCCCGGCCGATAATCCAGGTCCTAATTGGGATAACTTAAAGGGCATTAAATTTTGATAATTAAAGTCGATGAAGTCGTACTCTTGATGGACATCCCCTAAATTAAGTTCATCGGAAATATCTTTTAACAAAGGCTTGTTAACCTCAAAAAGAGTTTGATACGGCTCTTTTGCCGCATTAATGGAAACCGTTAAAATCTGATCTACGCCCGGCTTCTTAATAATCTGCATTTTATCATTAGGCCATATAATGCGTATTTCCTTTAATTTACGCTTTGCCCCCAAACCAATATGAGCCACAGGTTCGACAGAGGAGAGGTAGCCACGATAAGGCGTATTTTCATAATAAAAACGTTCTCCATTTTCGAAAACACCCTCAACCTTAGCCCCAAAACCCTGTACATTTTTTTGATCTCCTTTAAATTTAACACGTAAATAATGTGATTTATCTGCTTGCTCTTCTCGTGAATTATTTCGATACAAAAATGCATTATCATTGATGTTATTAACAATATAATCCAAATCCCCATCATTATCTAGGTCGCCATAAGCCGCCCCGTTGGAAAATGAAGGAACACTCAAACCCCACTTTTCAGTCACATCTTCAAAAGTCAAATCTCCCCGATTACGATAGGCATAATTACTTATTTTAATGACGGGCACTTGTTCTAGCATCAAAGCCGAGGATGATAATTGCAAAGTATTCGCCCGATAGAGCATAAAATCACGATCCGTTACATCCCTAGGATACCCATTCGTCACAAATAAATCGCGGTATCCATCGTTGTCAAAATCAGCAAGCGAAGGACACCAACTCCACTCACTTTCAGAAATACCTGCCATTAAACTGATTTCATGAAAAGGCTTACTGGACCCATCCGCCTGTTTACCTGAGTTCAATTGCAATGTATTGCGCATGTACTGATACGTATACCCAAATTGATCACTATTAATATAGGTTTGATAATTATTGGGAGGTGCCAATTGCTTTTTTCTTTCCGTATTTTTTGGCAACATATCTAAGGCTACGATATCAGCTAAACCATCATTATTCACATCTCCTACTTCATTTCCCATGGCAGTTAAACTGGTATGTTTAAAGTATTTTTTTGCCTGATCCGTAAAGGTTCCGTTCTTATTATTGATATACAATAAATCATCCGATACATAATCGTTGGTCACATAAATGTCAGGCCAATTATCCTGGTTAATATCACAAATGGCCACACCCAAACCGAATCCCTCAATCGTAATTCCCGCTTCTTTAGATACATTGGTGTACACAGGGTGTTTTAAATCGGTAGACCAATCACAGCGGTATAAGCGATCAGTGTTAGGATAAGAGCCATCGGTAACTTTAGGTCTAAACAATGCAGGTTGTTGGTCGATCACATCGATCAACACATATAAATCCAGATCCCCATCTCGATCATAATCAAAAAATGCAGCATGTTCAGAATACCCAGAATCATTAACTCCATACTCTGTGGCCATTTCGTTAAAAGTAGGAATTCCATTTTTTACCCCCTGATTTATAAACAATAGGTTCTCACGATCTTTTGCTGCATTTTTCATGGTACTTGACACATAAATATCTAACAAGCCGTCCGCATTAATATCGACGACTGATACTCCTGAGCACCAGCGACCCAACGTATTTATTCCAGCCGATTTTGAAATATCTATAAACTTGAAATCCCCTTGATTTAAATACAATTTGCTATCAACCTGACTCCCTGAAAAGAACACATCTAATAAACCATCTCCATTAAAATCACCTAATCCCACACCACTACCATTATACAGATATTCGTAGGTTAAAATATTAAGGGTATCATTGTCCACAATTTGATTATTAAACGTTATTCCAGAATCTTCACTCGGGATAAACTCAAAAGTCGACTTTGTTTTACACCCGTAAAAAAAGAAAGAAAAAACTAGAATAAAAGAAATAAGAATGGATTTCATGGCTTATTTTAATCTTATAAAATTAATAAAAAAAAGGTGGGAATTACTCCCCACCTTTTTAAAAAATAATACAAACTCTAAAATTAATACCCTGGATTCTGCTTTAATACAGATGTCCCTTGAATATCAATTTGTGCCTGAGGAATCGGTAAATACTCATCTTTTCCAGTGGTATATTTAGCACCACCAAGTTTAGTTACTAACAATTTAGACTCGTATTTCAAATATGCATTCAACGTTTTACTTGCAATACCCCAACGAACTAAATCGAAGAAACGATGTCCTTCTGTAGCTAACTCTAACAAACGCTCCATACGAAGCGCATTAGTTGCTTGAGTTTTATCGGCAAAAGATGCATACTGCACAATAACATAATTAGCTTCTACCTTTCCACCTTTCATTACAAAACCATCAGGGTTAGCTGCACGTGCACGAATTCGATTAATATATCCCAAAGCAGTTGATATGCTTCCAGCTTCAATCTCAGCCTCAGCAGCTAATAAAAGCACATCCGCAAAACGGATAATGTTGAAGTTCAGGGTAGCATAGCCACGCGTCCAACCAGATCCATCGGTTAAAGAATTCTCTTGGCGCTTGTAGTATACGTATTTCTTAGGAGAATATGGACCTGCATACACTTGAGAACGAATCCAGTTAGCACCTGGATGCTCGATCCAATCTAAGTACTGAATACCACGACGACCGATGGTATGATCGATACGTGGATCTAATGGATTAGTATCTTCAGTGAAAGAAACATTTGAATTAATGCCATAATCATTCTTTACTGCATTGGCAGCTAAATTATAATTAGGTGTTCCATCAGCTTGCTCAGAAAGGATTGGTAAACCCTCTACAGTACGATACGCATTTGCCATCGAGAACGTAGGTTGGAAGAAACCGCAACAGTTACCTGGACCGTCAGCACCCGTATTGTAAGGGTAGTTCAAGTCGTCAAAACCATTAGCGTTGTTAGTCGAACCCGTATTCATGGAAGATTGCATGGCAAAAATAGCCTCCTCATTGTTGTCATTTTCAGCATTGAAAAGATCAGCAAATTTTGGAACTAAACCATACTTCTTACCATTAGTCGTTTTTCCACTAGCAATAACGGTAGTCAAAATTGCTTTTGCATCCGCCCATTTCGCTTGGAATACATAAACCTTACCTAATAAAGCACCTGCGGCCCATTTATTTGCGCGACCCGCATCTGAATGAGTTTCAGGAAGATTATCATACGCATGTTTGAAATCAGATTCGATTTTATCCCAAATAGCAGGAGTATTAGCCACTTTCTCAATTCCTTGGCCATATCCTACTTTCTCATCTACGTAAGGAACAGAATTCCACAAACGCTTTAATTCGAAATAAAAGAATCCACGTAAAAAACGCGCCTCTGCTATAATACGAGTTTTGTCTCCAGCAGATAAATCTTTTGATCCATTCGCTAAATTGATAACCGCATTACAACGTGCAATGCCTTCATACTTAGCTTGCCACGTGTTATTCATATCTCCATTCGTTGCATCAATCTCATAACGCTGGATTGGGTTAATGGATGTATAATCACCTGGGTCAGTACCCTTGTTACTTTCACCTCCACGAATTGAACCCCAAACCCAGTTGTTCGCAGCTCCCAAACGAGTGAAACCTTTAGCTGCCAACTGTGCATAAGCACCAATTAAGGCACCCTCAACACCAATCTTTGAAGATAATTGCGCTTGAGCTAAAGAGCCCGTGGGTGCAACTTCTAAAAACTGATCCCTACAAGCGAAGGTCAACATAAACGCTGACGCACTCACTAAAGCTATTCGCTTAAAAATTTGATTTTTTTTCATTTTTTTATAATTAAAATTGATTTTCGTTAAATTAGAAATTCAAATTGATCGATGCGTTAAATCCACGTGTAACTGGATAGTTACCCACATCAATACCAAATCCAGTATCAGCCGCTCCACCAACACCGGGATCTAAACCTTTATAGGCCGTGATGGTAAACAAATTCGTTGCCGAAACGGTAAACTTAGCACGCTTAATTCCTAGCTTAGAAGAATACTTCGCTGGAATATTATATCCCAAAGAGATATTTTGGAAACGGATGTAATCTCCATCCTCCACATACCATGAGTTCTCAGCACCTGAAGTCGAGATATTTGAAGCTGATTCCCAAATAGGAGTAGCAGCAGCATTTCCTAAAGCAGGAGTCCATGATTGCTTAGCGCGATCACCCTTGCCAGCCCCTTGGAATGTTCCAAAGAAATCTGTAAACCATTTTTGCTGATTCCAAATTTTGTTTCCAGCGGATGCATTCAAATATGCACTGAATTCAAAATCCTTATAAGTTAAGCCTAAATTGACACCTCCTGTGTAAGTTGGCACCGGTGAACCTAAGTAAGTACGGTCAGCTGGAGTAATATTTCCATCTCCATTTGTATCTTGGTAACGGAAACGTCCCACACCTGCACCTGATTGAACAGGAGCCGAAGTAACTTCAGCAGCAGAATTAAAATATCCTAATACCTTATATCCATAAAATGCAGAAAGAGAACGACCCACTTCCATTCTAATTGGAACAATACCACGGAATGCACCTCCTGTTAAGTTGGTGATACCTGGAGCAAAGGCCACAATCTCATTTTGTAAAAATGAATTATTGATGGTTAACTCATACTTCAAGTCAGCAGTGATATTTCCACGATTAATAATTTGGAAATCAATACCTTGATTACGCATTTTAGCTACGTTAACCGCTGGTGCAGATGCAGAGTTTCCAACAACCGCTGGAAGAGGGACACCAAATAACAAATCACGTGTATCTTTTCTCCAAACATCCAATACTATTTCCCACTTACCATTCAATAAAGTCGCATCAAAACCAATATTCAACGTTTCTGAGGTCTCCCATTTAGCCGCATCATTTCCAATACGTGAACGGAAATATCCTTCATTAGCTCCTGAACTTTGTCCAGAAATTGGATAGAATGAGTTACCGCGATTTGCTGCGTACAAAGAGAACTGATTCGCTGGGTCTACGTTATTTGAGTTACCCATTTCTCCCCAACCACCACGAATTTTTAAATCTGTGATTGAAGGAAGGTCAGCCATAAATGCCTCAGAAGTTACCCGCCAAGCAGCAGAAAATGCAGGGAAAATACCATAACGGCTTTGAGAACCGAAACGAGACGAACCATCACGACGTACTACTCCAGTTACATAATACTTTTCATCAAAGTTATAATCTAACTTAGAGAATAAAGAGTAGAAATTAACCCCGCTAAATAAATTTGAATTTACTACAGGAGATTGAACAGCATTTAAAGTTAAGAAATCCATGTCCATAGAAAACGGGTTAATTCCAGAACCACTGATGCTACGACCTGCTCCAGTGTTTAAGGCTTCTTGGCCAACTAAAGCTTTAACACCATGTTTTCTCCACTGATATTTGTAAGCAGCGGTATTGGATAACACCCAACTCATCACATAATTAGATCCCTCAGAGAAAGAATCCGAAGCTTCAGGCTCCGAATCTCCAAGATAACGATAATTATAATTTTTGAAAGCTGAACTATTGAATTGACCTCCTAAACTAGTTCTGATGATCAAATCTTTAATCGGCTCATACTCAGCATACATATTACCAACCGCATTTGCATTAAAGTTGTTGTCATTCAAGTTGTTACGCATGATCTGACGAACAGGGTTACGCGGATTATTAAATCCTGCTGCCTTCGTACTTGCATAAGATCCAAAATCATCAAATACAGGAATAATGGTAGGCATACGATAAGCAGATAAAATCACCGACTCATCCGATGCAATTCCTAATCCACCGTTACCACCAGCTTGTCCACGAACGGAACGATAGGTAAACTGTAAGTTTTCACCAACACGAACTTTTTTACCTAAGTTAAATTCCGAGTTAAAACGAGCAGAATAACGTTTGAAATCATTTTCCAACAAAATACCTTGTTGCTCTTGTCCTGAAACTCCTAGGTAAAAACGACCATTATCAGTACCACCGCCAATGCCTAATGAATGACGCATCGTACTACCGAATCGAGTAATCTCATCAAACCAATTCGTTCCAGCTAAATTAGGACGGATTAAAAAAGTAGTCAAAGGACTTGCTGCATAAGCTGCTTGAATAGCTGCCATATCCACCGAACCTGTCACACCATTAGCACCATTAGCATGCAAATAAGCAGGTAGAGTTGGTTGAGCAGAAGTTCCATATTGTGGATGAGAATACTGAGGCGCAGTTCCAGTAGCAGTCGCATTGTTACGGAAAGCTACATGCGTCCAATTAGCATCCTCTTGAGGAGTTAACATTTTGGGAGCACCCGCTACGTTCGGGTCAGTTCCCCCATAAAGTCCATCATAGGTAATGGTTAATCCTTTCTTACCCTTAGTACCACGCTTGGTTGTGTAAACAATTACACCATTAGCCGCACGAGCACCATAGATAGAACCTGCCGCAGCATCTTTCAAAACGGTAGTCGACTCAATATCATCTGGAGAAAGAAAATCAGTACTTCCAACAGGAATTCCATCCACAATGTATAATGGCTCATTACCACCAAAGGCTCCAAAACCACGCACACGAATAATTGAGTTAGTTCCAGGCTGACCATTTGTGATCAACGTGATACCAGCCACACGACCTTGTAATTGTTGCTCTACGTTACCTGAAGGAGAAATCTGCAAATCTTTTGCCTTAACGATAGAGGCAGCAGCAGTAGATTCTTTCCTGTTGATCACTGAATAACCCGTGACGATAACCTCACTCAATTGACTTACATCTTCTTGTAAAACAACAGAAATAGATGATTGAGATCCGACATTAACAGATTGTGTTTTATAACCTACCGCAGAAATGTTTAAAACAGCAGTAGCAGAATTTACATTCACGCTAAATGCACCATTTCCATCTGTAGTAGCACCTGTATTCGTACCTCTCACTAAGATACTCACCCCAGGAATGCCTTGAGAATCCGTACCAGTAACCTTACCGGTTACTTTACGACCTTGGGCGAATGACGAAAAACTCCCAAGCATCACAATCGCGAGCAATAGAAAGCCTCGTAGACTTTGGTAAAATTTATTTTTCATAATAGAGTTTTAAATTGTTTAAAATAATTAATTGTAATGGTTTTTGCTTTGATTCTTTTCAGTGGACCTCCTTTCTATTTTAAAGTTTAAATTAATATTTTTATAGCCAAAATGTGAATATTTCTTTGAATTGTACAATATCAAAGGAATATAATTAGCGATGGCCATCTTAAAATCATACAAATTTATAAGTATTTACCATCTCTTTAATTAATGGAATATTCACAATTAATTAATTAATTCCTAATCTGCGGAGATAAAAGCCTCAAATACTCCCAAAAAAGTCTAATCGAATACATTTTATCTAGATGATACAATGCATTGAGCAAAGACATAACAAATTATATGCCTACAAAATAAAATTATATATTTTTCAAAATATCAAACAAATACAAAATATAAAAAATACTGTTATTTTTTTTTAAAAAATCATGTGGAAATAGTACAAAAAAATAATTTAAAAATAAATTCCTATTTTTGACTTAATGTACGAATTGGACGTAAAATTACTGCTACCTACACTCCCTGAAGACCCTGGAGTTTATCGATATTTCGATGAAACAAATACCATTATCTACATAGGCAAAGCGAAAAATTTAAAGAATCGGATTAGCAGTTATTTTACCAATCAAAAAAATCAAGATACCAAAACAAGAAGACTCGTTCAACAAATTAAACGAGTTGAATTTACCATTGTCCATTCCGAGTTTGATGCACTTTTACTCGAAAATACATTAATTAAACAGTTTCAGCCTAAATACAATATTCTTTTAAGGGACGATAAAACCTATCCCTTTTTGTGCATTACCAAGGAGCATTTTCCTAAACTCATTTCGACCAGGCGCATCGATCACCAAGCAGGAACTTATTTTGGTCCCTTTGCCAATCCTAAATCGATGAATGCTTTGATGGAATTATTGCACCAACTTTTCCCCTTACGCACTTGCTCGTTGGCTTTAAAACCGGCTAACATCGAACATGGGAAATTCAAAGTCTGTTTGGAATATCATATTGGCAACTGCAAAGGCCCCTGTGAAGGTTTACAATCAGAAGCTATTTATTTAGAATACATCGATTCCATTCAAAGCATATTAAAAGGACATTATCAAAAGCCAAAAAACTACTTCCATGAAAAAATGCAACATGCCGCTGGCCGATTGGCCTTCGAGGAAGCGCAAGAATATAAAGATAAATGGCAATTACTTGAAAACTACCAAGCTAAGTCTACGGTCGTAAATCCTGCCATTCATGATGTCGATGTTTTCTCGATCGTTTCAGATGATCAAGTCGCTTACATTAATTTCATGAAGGTGATCAATGGAACCATTACTCAATCCCAAACTTGGGAAACAAAGAAAAAACTAAATGAAGACGAGAGTGATTTACTAACCATGCTCATCTGGGAAAAAAGAGAACAATTTCAAAGCGAGGCAAAAGAAATTATCACCAACATCCCCATGGCGCTCGAATTCAAAGGAGTCAAAAATACGATTCCAATCATGAGCGATAAGAAAAAATTGCTCGACATGTCTTTGAAAAATGTGCTCTATTTTAAAAAGGAAAAAGCAGATAGAAAAGCGGCAGAAGAAAGTGGAGGAGATCGAAAAATGAGGGTGCTCCTTACCTTAAAAAATGATTTACGCTTGACCCAATTGCCTAAACATATTGAATGTTTTGATAATTCAAACCTTCAAGGTACCAATCCGGTATCCGCCATGGTTTGTTTTTTAAATGGTCTGGCCGCAAAAAAGGAGTACCGATTATTTACACCCAAGACCGTTGACGGACCCAATGACTTTGCCACGATGTTTGAAGTCGTCACTCGTCGCTACAAAAGGTTGATAGAAGAAGAATCCGAACTCCCTGACCTGATTATTGTGGATGGGGGGAAAGGCCAACTATCTTCCGCCTGTGATGCCCTCAAGGCCATTGGCCTATATGGAAAAATACCCATCATCGGTATCGCAAAGCGCTTAGAAGAGATCTATTTTCCGGAGGATACCTTGCCGCTTTATATTGATAAGAAATCAGAATCCTTGAAATTAATCCAACAATTACGCGATGAAGCGCATCGCTTTGGAATTACGGCACATCGGAATAAACGAAGTAAAAATTTTATCGTAAGCCAATTAGAAGAAATGGAGGGGATAGGGAAATTAACGGCCCAGAAATTACTCAAGCAATTTGGAACCACTCGAAACATGTTGGACGCTCCACAAATTGAACTTGAAAAGGTTATTGGAAAAGCAAAAACACCTGCGTTGATAAGCCAACTTAAAATTTGGCTCGATGAGAAAAATTAATTTCTAGATTGAAATTGGTCAATGTCTATCTTTTTGAATCTCCGGTAAACCTGTAAGATAATAGCTAATGCGATGGACATCTCGCAAACTCCGATGACCAATACAAACAAACCCATCATTAAACCTTGGTTTTGATCATCCCCTCGAGAGAAGGCAATTAGATTTAAATTAGCTGCATTCAACATCAATTCCACCCCCATTAATACAAAAATAACATTCCGCTTGATCAGTATAATGGATAGGCCCGTGGCAAACAAAAATGCCCCGACCCACAAGAAAAATACCAATGGAATTTCATTCATGATTTTTAGCGATATAGGTAGCACCCACTAATGCAATCAACAAAAATACACCTGTCAACTCAAACGGGAACGAATATTCAAGCATGAAACTTAGGCCGGCTTGGCCCAGTTTTGAATTTCGATCTAGGTCAGAAAACGCATAAAAATGTTGTTGGCCCAGTAACCAAGACAAGCTCAGAAAAACGGTAAAGTCAATAAAAAATGCCCAAAACCTACCTTTCTGCTCCGTAAAAAGTTCATTCGTCTGTCCCGTTTTAGATGTTCGTTGGCCCGTCATCATGATTCCAAACAAAATCAAAATCAACACACCCCCCACATAAATCATTAAGTGCGAAACAGCCATCACATCCGCAAAAGCCAATACATAAAATCCTGCCAAGCCAAGCATGGTCATGAACATGGCCAACGCCGCATGCAATACATTTTTAGTCCACAACATAAAAAATGCACTTCCACAAGTCAAAAAAGTTAAGGCCAAAAAACCAATCATCAAGGGACTATTCATGATTTTCTTACGATTTAGGAGGAATCTTCGGCTTGAAACTAGGCTTAAAAGCTGGCTTAGGTGCCGCTGGTTTCTCAGGCTCAGTCACCTGATTTTCCGTTGCCGAAGGCAAGAATTCCTCCGTATTTGCACTTGGAATTTTCGGTTTAAAACTAGGCTTAAATGCTGGCTTAGCCGCTGGTTTCTCATCTCCTACTTTAAGATCTAATGCTTCGGCAGAAACGGCAGCCGATGCTTTCATGGCTTCCTTTTCAGCGACAAACTGCTCATACAATTGCCTTTTTTCATCCGCTTGCTCCTTAGTTAAATTCGCAAAACCAAACGTATGCTCCTTCAAATCAAAAACTGAAAAATCATATTCAGATGTCATCGTCAAGCATTCTGTTGGACAAACCGTGGTACACAAACCGCAGAAACAACATTTTGACATATCGATGTCAAATTTTGCGGCATACAATCGAATGGGTGATCCATCAGAGGTATGACCCACAAGGCCCGTCGCTTTAATGGGATCAATTTCAATGCAATCCACCGGACAGACTTTGACACATTTATCGCAAACGATGCAATCGTCCATCTCATTGTGCAATTGGTATCTTCCATTTACAGGAACCGGGATTTTTTGATGCGGATATTCCAAGGTAAAAATCCCCGTATTTTCACTTGTACTAAAATATTGAGGATCTTGAATTTGTTGGACTTTCCTTGATTTCCTAGCAGACCAAGCATGTTTCCACGTCAAAGCCATTCCATTGCGCGTGCTTTGCACCCCAGATAAAATTGCCTTAAAATACAAAGTGATCGCTGACATATTAAAAATAAATAGCTGGAAAGGATGTTGGATCAATCTCACGCATCATTTCATAAACAGTATCCACTACATTTTCCACATTGGGTTTACTGAAATAATCTCCGTCTGAACTGTAAGCAGGTCGATGAGGGGGCGCCGATAAACATCTGGCGGGAGCATCTAACCAATTAAATCCACCTTGCTTGTCGATCACTTCTTGCATCATATAGGCCGTAGCTCCACCCGGCATATCTTCATCGGTAAAAAGGACTCGATGCGTTTTTTGAATCGACAAAAGTATCTGATGATTTCGGTCAAAGGGCAATAAGGTTTGTACGTCGATGACCTCAACGGAAATACCCATTTCGGCCAACGTTTCTGCCGCCTCCATCACAATTCGGCACATGGATCCGTAAGTAACTACCGTCAAATCGCCGCCCTCCCTTAAAATTTCAGGAATTCCTAAAGGCACGACAATATCCAACAAATTAGTCGGCATAGGTTCTTTAAGTCGATATCCATTGAGACATTCTATCACTAGTCCAGGATCATCCCCCATTAATAAAGTCCGATACATGCCCGCGGCCTGTGTCATATTTCTAGGTACACAAAAATGCACTCCTCGTAATCCATTGATCAACAAGGCCATAGGGCTACCCGAATGCCAAATACCCTCCAATCGATGCCCCCTTGTTCTCAAAATCATAGGAGCTTTTTGGCCCCCCACCGTCCGATAATGAAGGCAAGCCCAATCGTCCGATAAAATCGGGAATGGATATAAAATATAATCTAAGTATTGTATCTCAACAATAGGTTTTAAGCCGCGCATCGAAGCGCCTACTCCCTGACCCACTAAACTCACTTCTCGAATGCCCGTATCCGTTACTTTTAACGGTCCAAACTTATCTTGTAAACCGGCTAGCGTTTGATTCACATCCCCGATTTTCCCTACATCCTCCCCTAAAATAAACACGCGAGGATCTTCTAAAAAATTAGAAAAACTTTGATTTAAAATTTCGCGACCATCTACTTGTTGGGGTACTTTTTCATACAAAGGTTTCACTTCCTTCACCAACAATGGAGAATGAACCGATTCACTCATTTGATGCGAACTAAATCTTCTTCGATTCTTATCTTCCAAATCCGTCAACCACTTCCTCAATAATTTAACTGCAGGTCCTTGATAAAAGCGAAATGCTCGTACTGTTTTTCGACCCGCCTTCACTAAATCACTAAAAATCGGATAGCTAACTTGGTTTAATTCTTCGATGATGGGCTCCAACAAACTAGGTTCATTGGTCGAATTCAATAAATTTTTAGCCATGCGCAAATAGCTCTTTCGGTCTACATCCACCGAAGACATGTAGGCAGCAAATGCCTCTTTTTGATATATTTTAGCTTGAATTACAGCCACATCATCAATAGCCTTAAGAGCAGCTTCATCCGAATAGTTATTTTCTAAAATCCATTGTCGAAACAACAAATTACAATCTGCTTCATGCTCCCAAGCCAATCGATCCGAAGATTTATAGCGCTCATGTGACCCTGAAGCCGAATGTCCCTGGGGTTGTGTGCACTCAACGACATGGACTAAGCAAGGAACAAATTCTTCTCGAGCTAATTGAGCCGCGCGAACATAGGCGGCCAATAATCCCGGATAATCCCAGGCTTTGACTTCAATAATTTCTAAACCTTTCCCATCTTCATTTCGCTGAAAACCCGCAAGTGCCTTTGAAATAGACGACTTCGTAGTTTGGAATTCAATCGGCACAGAAATACCATATCCATCATCCCAAACTGAAAAAATGATAGGCACTTGTAAAACCCCTGCCGCATTAATACACTCAAAATACATCCCCTCAGAGGTACTCGCATCACCGATGGTCGTATAACAAACCTCTTGGCCCCCTTTTGAAAAAAGCGTCGCATGTTCCGTTAAATCGGATCTTTCTCGATATAATTTGGAGGCGTAAGCGATACCTAAAGCCCTGGGTGTTTGGGCAGCCGTCGAAGAAATTCCAGCCACAGAATTAATGCGAGAAGTTTGGTCTTTCCATTCCCCCTTTTCATCGAGCCAACGTGTAGCATGATGATTATTCATTTGTCGGCCCCCTGAATGCGGATCAAAATTTATATCAGGGTGACCATATAATTGAGCAAAATATTGAGGCCAAGTTAGATCCCCAACAGCCACACCGATGGTCTGATCTCGATAATATCCAGAAATATAATCTCCTGTTTGCATGGAGCGCGCTAAGGCTATTTGACATAACTCTTTGCCATCTCCGTAAATACCAAATTTGGCCCGACCCGTAAAAACTTCTTTCCTGACTAATAAGCTACACTGCCGACTAATCACGGCGAGTTGATAATCCTCCAGAATCTTTTTGGGATCAAATGTAAGCTCCGACTTAGTAAAAGAATATGAATTCTGGGGAATCAAGGGCATTATTTTATTTAACATGCAAAAATACAACATTTTAGGCATGAGCCAAAAACATAGGTCTGATAAAAAAATAGCCTAATTCTTTTGTTGAATCTTCCCTTTGTTTTAGATTTGCCACACATTATTAAAAACAAAAAACCATGAAGAAATTTTTAGGAATTATTGCCATACTAATTGCCGTTGCATTTCAATCGAATGCGCAAGGGATGATTAAATTCAAAAAGACTGCTCACGATTTCAAAAAAATCACAGAAGGAACTCAAGCAATATACAGTTTTGAGTTTTCGAATACAGGCAAAGCACCCGTTGTTATTTCAAATGTTCAACCATCATGTGGATGTACAACTCCCGATTGGACTAGAGAGCCTATTATGCCAGGCAAAACAGGTAAAGTTACTGCATATTATAACTCAGCAGGACGTCCAGGAAGTTTCAATAAAACGATTACGGTTGTCAACAATGGAGAGGTTTCTCAAATTGTGTTAACTATTCAAGGTTCCGTTGAACCGAAAAAATAATTTATACTTTTCATTACATTAAAAAAGGAACTCATAAATTAAGTTCCTTTTTTAATGATTTTTTTCTGCCCGTATTAATCTCGATTCGGCTCCACTTTATTTTTTGCCCCAAGGCCATTAATCCAAGATGCTATTTTCAACACATCATTCGCAGGAATATGACTCATAGGAGCCATTTCAGTGGCATAATCAGGCCAATTTTGTGGATTTGGCTTATAGACTAAAGCTAAGATTTGTTGGTCCGAATACTTCCGCTTAGCAATATCTTCATATGAAGGTCCTATCACCTTTTTGTCTTTTGCATGACAAGCCAAGCAAGTATGCTTTTTTAATAGGGCCAATACTTGGGTTTCCGTGACTATTTGTTTTTTGCCATTGACGGCCAATTTAGGTTGCTCAATGACAGGCGTTGCAACTTTTTCAATAACAGGAGCGGTCGACTCATTCATTGCCATTTTGTCCCCTGCAGGAATTTGATTTAGAGTATAATAAGCCGTTTCATGCAATAAAGGTTCCCCCTCCTCATTCAAAATTCCTTTCAAAATAAACTCATGAATATAGAATTGCCTAATTCCGTCGATCGAAATACGTACAGTTTTCTTATCTGGAGAAACTGAAATTCCTTTGATTTTCAAGTCTTTTACATGGATAATCGGACTTCCATATTGGTGATGGTATTCATAGATATAAGATCTAAGCGCATAAGAGGCTGCATTCTTCACTGATTTTACATCAATAGCCTGAGTAAATGAAATCTCAAATCCATCCGATTTGGCATGAATGGTTTTAATCTCAAAAGGCGTTAAGCCATTCCAAACTAAGCGTTGGAGCCCAAAATTATCCTTCCCAGTAGATCCCCAACCCCTTGAAGTCATCCCTACAAACATACTACCATCTAAACCAAATCTTTCCCGCAAAATTCCCGACTGAAAACCCTCACGGTAGTTGATGCAAAATCCTTGATAAACGCCATTCACCTTTTCCATGAACACCCGCATCACCTTGGATTGTCCTTGGTCTGCCACAAAATACTGCCCAGGGAAAGGGCTGAATTTTCCTTTCGTAGTATCCTGAATAATGTCAGAAGTCGAAATTCCCATAATAGCATGTGGAAACCAAACCGCAGGCAATTTTAAATTTTTTACTTTTTTAGCCGCTTCGAACATCGGTTGGCCATTGTCGGGAATTTCCTCCAAAGTCAATTTAAAAGGGCTATTCGGTTCCTTCGCCCACTTGATTCCCCCAGGATTTCCCGCAAAATCACCTTTTTCCAAATGCGTAATTCGGCCGGAACCTACCCAATCACCTTGGTTTTCACCATAAAAAATATCGCCTTCCTCATTAATGCTGTAGCCAGCGGGGGAACGTAAGCCGGCCGACTGAGGTTCTAAGGTACCATCGGGTTTAATCTTAACTAACCAACCACGCCATTTGGCAAATTTTCCTTCGCCAAAACCAATCCAGGCTAAATTGAGAGTCACCAACATATCCCCGTTCTTATCAAAAACAGGTCCATAGGTATACTCATGGTAATTGCCCGATAACTCGAATTGGTAAATCGGCTCATACAAATCGGCCACCCCATCGCGATTGGTATCCGTGATTTTCGTCAATTCCCCACGTTGAGAGCAGTAAAAGACGCCATCTTTATAGGCTAACCCTAAAATCTCATGCAAGCCGCTCGCAAATCTTCGATAATTCGTTTGGTGGCTATCTTTTTGATATGGATTTTCAACAATCCATATTTCCCCCCTGCGCGTACTGACGGCCAATCGGCCATCAGGCATGGTTGCCAAACCTCCCACTTCTAAGTAGAGATCTTGAGGAATAGGTAAGGTTTTTATTTCATAAAAATCTTGCTCTGTTTTTGGAGCGGGCTTTTGCCCAAAAGCTCCAACAGAAATGGCCAGTAATAATATGCTTAATTTTAATTTCATGATCTTATCTAGGTTACCAAATCAATTGATATGTAAAACTATTTCCTTGTAAAGGAACTCTCACTTGCTTTCCACTGGCTTGTGTATTCAAAATAACGGCAGGCGCTCCAGCCCATTGAACATAATATCCCATTCCTTGTAAAGCCAAAAGGCCTGCATTAATTTCCACCACATCGGGACTATTACCTAGCACCACTTCAATGTTCGATTTTTGTGGACTCGCGCCAATCAAATTGATCGTCCTAAGCCAACCCGTCCCATTTTCATTGGGATTCAGGTGATCTTCTACTTTTAAAGAAGCAGCAGGCCAATCGTACATGTACACCGGTCTACCATGTAAAATCTTATATCCTTTGTACACTAATTTAGTTGCGTCAACGGAATCGGGTTGGGCTTGACTGCTTAAGACCAATGGGAATTTGCCGTCCATCATCACATTTAATCCCATCGGTTCTGCGGTTTGTGGCTCCCCTCGATCCAACCACATTTGGGTTGCATTTAAAAATTTACCTTTCCAAGTTTGCAACAAAGCCCCCTGTTTTAAATCGTAAGAATAAGAGAGCCCGCTCTGATCACCCACATGAATGGCATGGGTTTTTTTCTTTCCCAAATGAAAAGTAAAGGACCTTTGATATACTGGCTCTGAATTGGCTTTCACCTCGATCAAACCCTTGGGTTCAGGATCAGGCAATGAAGTTCTCACATGTAGGGGAACGATTTGAGAACCTATTCGCTTAACAAAAACACCTAATGCTTTTGGGCCCCAATTAAAATCTTTCACATGGATAAGTTCAAATTTATGCTTGCCGGCCGTTAAATTAGCCGTGGATAACACATCATCTGTGTACCAATGTGCCCCTGAATTGTATTCTTTTCCGTCAATTTTCAAAACACCCGAACCTGTCCAATTTGTTTGAAATGTATAATTATCCGTTTCAGGAATTTCTAAATCTCCTACATAATGAATTAAATAATCGTTTCTTGCTTTGATCACTTTTTGGGTTAAAGCAGCTAAATTTCCTTTAAGCAAAGGGACAGCTTGCCCAACCACAGGCTCAGGGAATTTCCCTTCATAATACTGATAGGATATGTTGCTTAATTTGGCGCTAGGCTTATCATACGTCTCATAGCGTATATTCTTAAAGGCTACCGGCCCATGATCTCCTTGAACAGTAATAGGACCTAAAGGCCCTTCTTTGTCAAAAATCGACCCGCGAGTCATTCCAGACATTTCGATATTTTCCTGAATCAATATACCATTCAGGATAACCTTTTTAAATAAAGCATTTTTGATTTTTTTACCGCTAGCATCAAAACGTGGTGCTTCAAAATCGATTTCAATGGATTGCCATAAGCCTGGCGCTTTACATGCATTTTGCCTTGGGGCGAAACCTTCGAAACCTTCATTTCCTTTTCCTCGAGCATCATCCCAGCGCTCATAAATACCTCCACAGTCGCCGAATTTCAGAGATTTCTTCCCCCATGAATCGAATAATTGCACTTCGTATCGGCCTTGTAAATAAATACCTGAATTAGCGCCTTTGGGAAGCATAAAATCCATCATAAAATGAATATCACCATGATTTAAATTAAATTTTAAATCGTCAGAGCGCTTATATTTTCCATGACGAAGTGTGTTTAACAAAACCCCTTTGCCTGAGCTTACTTGAAAACTCGTATCAGTAGGCCTTGCCTTAATCACTTGCTCGATGGTCCAATTCGTACTTGGATGGTCAAAAGCACTCAAATCTGTGAGAGGAATGGTTTGTTGGGCCCAACAAACCCAGGGCAACCAAAGTAAAAAAAAGATTTTTTTCATGTTTATGTAAATAGGTTTTTGCAATTTATAAATATCCATTTAGCTTATTCATCGGCAAAAAAGGGATACTCGTAGAAAAATTTTTAGAAATATAAGAGATTTTGCTTTAATTTGAATTTAATGCCCTAAAGAAAATCATGTCAAAAATAAACTGGAAGCTTAGGCCCATACTCTTACATATCTTTTTTTGGATTTGTTTTTTGGCTTTGCCCTTATTGTTAGGACCCAATTCCGCCTCGAATAATCCCCGAGAAATAGATCGACATTTCCAATGGAATATGTTTTTTGTTGTATTTGGTTTATTTAATATCCCCCTCTTTTATTTCAATACAGAATTTTTATTAAGAAAAATTCTCAAAAAACGGGGTGTTTTAATGTACATCATACTGCTCGCGATTTCCTTACTATTGATGCTCTGGTTTCATGAAGAATTATTTAAGTGGTTTTTTCCTGAAATGGCAAATGGAGCGGGGCCAAGAGGCAATGGTTTTAGGAGAGGCACCTCATTAAGGATTGTATTCCAATTACTATTTATTGTCGCCATTGGAATTAGTTATCGATTTCTTTCCGATAATATGACAGACCAAGAGGTTAAAAAAGAGGAGGAAAACGAACGATTAAAATCTGAATTATCGTTTTTAAGATCGCAAATTAGCCCGCATTTCATGTTCAATGTACTCAATAGCATTGTTTCTTTGTCCAGAAGAAAGCCTGAGATGGTGGAACCAGTGGTGATTAAATTATCTGAATTAATGCGGTATATGATTTACGAAACGAGTGATTCAAAAGTGAGCATTGACAAGGAGTTTAGTTATTTAGAAAGTTACATTGAGTTACAGCGTTTGCGATTTGGCAATGACATTAATATCGACTTTAAACACAAATTAAGTTCAACGCCTTCTAGCATAGAACCCATGCTTCTTATCCCTTTTGTGGAAAATGCCTTTAAACATGGGGTAGGAATGGTGAAGGATCCAAGCATTGAAATCGAATTAAACGATGATAAAAAATCATTGTTTTTTAGTGTAAGTAATAAGGTAAGTAAGCAAAATTCTGAGATAAAAGATGAAAGTTCGGGAATAGGTTTGGCCAATGTTCGTAGGCGATTGGAGCTTTTGTACCCTGATCAACATGAATTAAATATTCATGAAAAAGAAGATAGTTATTTGGTTGAACTAAAGATAAAATATACCTAACATGGAAGAAGAGGAAGAGAAAATCGAAGAATTTACAGCAATCCCAAAGGTAGTTCTAAGGTGTTTAGCAGTGGATGATGAGAATCTTGCCCTTGATTTAGTGGAAGATAACATCGCCAAAGTACCTTTTTTAAAATTAGAAAAAAGATGTCGGAACGCCTTTGAGGCCATTGAATACCTACAGGAAAATGAAATCGATTTGATTTTCTTGGACATCCAAATGCCCGGAATTACGGGAGTTCAATTCTTGGAAGGATTAACTCAAAAACCGATGGTGATTTTTGTGACGGCATACCAACAATACGCTTTGGAGGGTTTTAATTTAGATGTGATTGATTATGTGCTGAAGCCTATTTCTTTTGAAAGATTTTTGAAAGCAACGCACAAAGCATTGGATTATTTCAAAAGCAAAAATGTGCTTGCGCAAGCTCAAGTTCAGGTGCCTGAAAAAATGGAATACATCTTCATTCATGCGGATTATTCATTAATGAAAATCATGTTGGAAGACATTTTATACATTGAGGGCTTAAAAGATTACATTAAAATTCACCTAAGAACCCAGAAATTTCCTGTGGTTTGCCGCATGACGATGAAGTTAATTGAGGAAAGATTGCCGTCCACTGAATTTCGAAGAATCCATAAATCTTTCATTGTATCCTTGAAAAAAGTAGAATCGATTCGAAATCAGAAAATCAAAATTGGCGAAAATCATATCCCCCTTTCTGATAATTACTCGGAACTATTTTATCAGACGATCGGATATCAAAAACCATAAATGACCCAATCCAACAGAAATTTGTACCTTTGGAATTGACAAACTTTAACACATGTCTATTCTAAAAAAATTAGCGGGTGAAACTCTATCGTATGGATTCAGTACCATATTAGGGCGTTCCCTTAATTTTTTACTTGTATTTGTTCACACAAAAGCGTTTTTACCCGCGGAGTTAGGGATTAATGTCAAATTATATGGCTACATGGCCATTGCGAATATCATCTATACCTATGGCATGGAAACGGCCTATTTCAGGTATGCCAAAGAGGCTCCAACCAAATATTACAACATCATTTTAACGGCTATTATCGCCACGTCAGGAATATTTACGCTTGGCTTATTTCTGTTTTCTGATCCCATTATGGCCCAATTAGGATATGAAAACAAGGGTATATTTTTAAAATGGTTGGCCGTAATTTTAGCCATTGACGCCATCACAGCTATCCCATTTGCAAAGCTCCGATTAGAAAACAAAATTCGAACATTTGTACAAGCCAAAATTGTTTCCATTTTAATTAATGTTGGATTAAATATAATCATCCTACAATTTTTAAAACCTATGCACGAAAATGGGGATGGGCCTGAGTTTTTAAACAACATATACAGACCAGAGGTCGGCGCAGGGTATATTTTTCTGGCTAATTTAATTGGTAATGCCTCCCTGTTTTATTGGCTCAAAGCAGAATTCAAAATTTTTAAATGGACATGGGATTGGCCTGAATTGAGATCTCTTTGGGTGTATTCCTACCCGATTATGTTCATGAGCTTAGCGGCCATGTTCAACTTAATGTTTGACCGATTGTTACTAGAAGAATTTTTACCACAGTCTTTTTATCCTGGGCGAAGTTCGCAAGATGCCTTAGGTATTTATGGCAATTGCTATAAGCTATCCGTCTTCATGAGTTTAGCCATTCAAGCTTTTAAGTATTCGGCTGAACCCTTTTTTCTGGGGAAGAAAACAGAGACCAACGACCAGTCTAATTTAGCCTTAGTGACACATTGGTTTATCATTATTTGTACATTTTTGTGGGTGGCGGTTTCGGTTAATTTATTTTGGATTAAAACACTATTTTTACGAAGAGAGATATATTGGGAAGGCATTGGGATTGTTCCTATTTTACTTTTGGCCAATTTGTTTTTAGGGGTTTATTACACCCAATCCGTCTGGTTCAAAAAAACCAATAAAACCTATATGGGAACCATCATTACGCTTATAGGTTTAATTACCACGGTGGCAGGAAATATTATTTTTATCCCCAAATACGGGTATATGGCTTGCGCATGGTCTTTTCTCGCATCAAGCTTAGTCATGATGGTCTTGTGTTATTTGGGTGGGCAAAAATTTGACCCCATTCCATATCGCTGGAAAGCTGGATTGTTTTATATCGTTCTAGGTTTTTTATGTATTGAAATTGGACAAAAAATTCAAGCGGTCCTGACTATTCCCAACATCCTACGTGAAAATATAGGTGTCTTAATTTTACTTTTATTTGTTTTGATCTTCGAATTTTCTTGGAAAGGCGGAGGAAAATTTAAGTTAAAACATTAATTTAATGGCCAAATGAAACAGGAATTTAAAACGCAATATTTAACCTTAAAGCTGAAAATCAGCCAAATGGTCTTGCGTTTGCAAGAAAATCAAGGGACCATAAAAGAACTGGAAAGAGAAGTTGACAGGTTAAAAATCCTAGTAGAAGAAAAAAATCAGGAACTGAATTTATCGAGCCAAGCAGCAAAAGAATTGGAGAAAAACTTTAAAAAATCAGATAAATTTGGTAAAATTGTAGTTAATACAAACAACACGGCGGTCCCAACTGCTGAGCTGAAGAAAACGTTAGATAAATATATAGTTGAAATAGATCATTGTATTGAGCAATTACGCAAAACATGAGCCAACAATTACCCTGCAATTTATTATTAGGAATACAAACAGTATCCTTGCGGGTCAATAAAGAGGAGGAATTTTGCGTGCGAAATGCGGCATTATTAGTTAACCGATTAGTTAAATTTTACGAAAAAAAGGCAAATAGTTCAGATCCAAATGCCGTTATGGCTTTGGTAGCCTTAGATTTAGCTATGTGTGGATTAAAATTTGAATCGGAAAAAACTAATTTGCTAGAAGATGTTCAAGCGGAAAACGAGCAATTGCTCGCGATGGCTGAGGAGTTCACTTTATAATCAATTTTTTTTAAGGCTTTTGGGGACTCATGTAATAAACACATCCGTTCTATGTCGAGCATATTAAGTATTATTATCCCATTGTTATCATTAGCAGGGGGCGTATTCGCTGGAAAAGTATTCTTTTCAAAAGCAAATAAAAATTTCGAAGATGAAGCCAAAAGAAAGGCTGATGACATCTTGAGAAATGCTGAAGTTGCAGCAGAAAATTTAAAGAAAGATCGCATGTTAGAGGCCAAAGAAAATTTCCTTCGTCTGCGTGGAGAGTTTGAGGAAGAAACTCAAGCTAAGAAGGGTATTTTACAGGAGAACGAGCAAATTTTAAGGGAAAAGGAAAGAGTTTTAGCGCAGCAACAAGAGCAGCAAAAATTGGCAGATCAAGATTTACAGGCTCAAAAGCAAAGCATTCAATCCAAGGAAGAAAACTACCGCAAAAAACTTGAGGAAGTAGAGAAAAAGCGTGCAGAGGCAGATGAAATGCTGGCAAATCAGATTAGCCAGTTGGAAAAAATTGCCAACTTATCAGCGGCAGAAGCCCGTGAACAGATCATGGAGGCCTTAAAAGCAGAAGCGGAAAGCAAGGCGAGTTCATTGGTTAAACAGGCCATTGAAGAAGCAAAATTAACCGCTACAAAAGAAGCTAAGAAAATTGTCATCGAGACGATTCAGAGAACGGCTGCGGAAAATGCGATTGAAAATTGCGTTTCGGTATTTAATATTGAATCGGACGATGTGAAAGGAAAGATTATTGGCCGAGAAGGAAGAAACATTCGTGCATTAGAGGCGGCCACAGGAGTAGAATTCATCGTAGATGATACACCTGAAGCGATCATCATTTCTGGGTTTGATCCTGTTAGGAGAGAGATTGCTCGTTTATCCTTGCATCGCTTGGTACAAGATGGCCGTATTCACCCAGCGCGTATTGAGGAGGTTGTTAATAAGACGAAAAAAAATATAGACGATGAGATTGTCGAGATTGGCGAAAAGACCGTCATTGAACTTGGCATTCATGGCTTACATCCAGAGTTGATCAAGATGATAGGACGGATGAGATTTCGTTCCTCATATGGTCAAAATCTTTTGCAGCATTCAAGGGAGGTAGCGAAATTATGTGCAACGATGGCTGCGGAGTTAGGCTTAAACGCCAAATTAGCAAAACGTGCAGGCCTATTGCATGACATAGGAAAAGTTTGGCATGAAGAGCCCGAATTGCCTCACGCATTATTAGGGATGGAACTGGCTCTTAAATACAAAGAGCATCCAGAAGTTTGTAATGCGATCGGTGCACACCATGATGAAACCGAGATGACATCGATGATCTCTCCCATCATTCAAGTTTGTGATGCCATTTCTGGATCAAGGCCTGGAGCTAGAAGAGAGATGATGGAATCTTATATGAAGCGTTTAAGAGATTTAGAGGCCTTGGCTACTTCATTTGACGGGGTACAAAAATGTTATGCCATTCAGGCAGGACGTGAATTGCGTATTTTAGTGGATTCGGAAAATGTAAGTGATGAGAAAGCTTCCGATCTATCGTTTGATATTTCTCAAAAAATAGAAAAAGAGATGCAATATCCGGGTCAAATCAAGGTGACTGTTATCCGCGAAATGCGTGCAGTTAATTTTGCCAAATAGGATAGCCTTACATGAGGTTCATTGAATAATAAAAATTAATGAGGGGCCCTAGTGAGATAAACTTATTAGGGCTCCTTTTTATTTTATAGTTGATTTAGCAAAAGAATATATGATCATTACAAGTCCAATAAGCCCGGATGAATGGGAGTCTTATTATCGATTACGATTCAAAATACTGAGAGAGCCATGGAATCAGCCTCAAGGGTCGGAGGTATTGGCAGATGAATCGGAAGCTATTCATGCCATGGTTATAGAAGATGATGAAATTATTGGGGTTGCCAGGATGCACAAGTCTGGAGAAAATCAAGGGCAGGTCAGGTGTGTCGCTGTGGCTAATGAGGCCCAAGGGAAGGGCGTGGGAAAGGCCATTATGTTGTATTTAGAAGTGAAAGCTAAAGAAATGGGTATTCAAGAAATCATCTTAGAAGCGCGCGAAAATGCCGTTCCATTTTATAAATCCATCGGATATGTGATTGAAAAAAAATCCTATTTATTGTTTGGCGAGATTCAGCATTATCGAATGAAAAAAGAGATCAGGTAAGAGGTATTAGGTAAAAGGTAATAATGCGATTAACTGTTGATGCCTGATTTTGGTTGTCACTTTTCTTTCAACTTCCAGGTTTATTTTAGTTTAAAGTTAATCGTTTATTTCTTGGTTGTTCAGGATTACTGGGTTTTAATTGAAGGCTTTTGGTGAGGGTATTATTATTTTCTTTTAACATTCCTTTAAATTCGAGAGGAGACTTTTTACCTAATCGCTTTTTTTTGCTATTTAAATTGTGATCTTTAACAGCCTCTGTTTGCATCCTACATACTTGATTCAGGCTTTTGGGCTTCCAGCAGTTGAGGTAACCATTATTGATTAGATCATTTGTCTTCTCCGCATATGGATTCTCATAAGAGTACATACACATACTTTGTGTAAGACCATATTTTTCACATAGGTCTTTGTAGATTTTACTTTCGTATTGTTTTCCACCATCACTGTGATGTATTAAGCCATTAAGTACTGTTTTCTGAGCTTTAATAGCATGAAGTAACACCTCTGCATAATTATCAGCTTGATTACCTGTATATGCGCCATGCCCTACGATTTCCTGACTGTAAACATCCGTGATATAAATGGTATAAAATCGCTTGTCTTCAACTAAATAATGAGCCATATCCGACTGCCATACCTGATTAATATGATTAACGGTTTTGTTTACAAGTAAGTTGGAAAACTCTCGATTACCCGCCTGGGTGGCTCTGTGGTATTTCTTTGGAAAGCGTACCCCAAAACCAGCCTCAATAAGCAGTGATACACTCTTGTCTCTGCCCAAAGGCCAGCTTTGGGCGTAATCCTCATAGATGCTCCGGCAACCCTTGGTTGGGCGTTTTTTCCTCGCCTTAACAACATCTGGAAGGATTTTAAGCAATGAATCTAGTGAGGACTTATCGTTTTGAACATCACGCTTATAATACGCTTGTCTACTAAACCCTAAAACACTACACGCTGCTGATATAGAATGATTAAGTATCATTTTTTTTCCTTGGTAATAGTGGACTGCATGTTTCCAAAGTTTTTTTTTAAATCAGTCTTGTACTCTTTCGAGGCTAAGTCTACTATGATTTTATACAAATCTGATTCCAAGGTTTTACGACCTAAAGCCGCTTCCAACTCCTGAATCCGATTCCGTAATTCAGAAATATTTTTATCAACACTGTCTTTTTCCATAACGATTCGTGTTCCACTCCTCAAATTACGCGAATATTTATTTAACCATTTATAAATACTTGAAAGACTTATACCGTATTCCCGCGTAGCTTTGGTAATCGATAACTGACCAGATTCAATGCGATTTACGACTTCTTTACGAAGCTCTTCCGAAAAGATCAGCTGAACTCTAAAGGATGTTTTTTTCATGTTTCTTCTTGTTTAAAAAGAAGAAAGATGTGTCAACTTTTTTCAGGCACCGTCA